>CAZQFO010000066.1:0-9796 GCA_964592695.1 uncultured Candidatus Peribacteria bacterium | reverse complement strand
TTGCCGCAGCAAACGACCGTGAAAAACTTACCGTCACCTGATTCCTCGCCTCATATACCTTCTCCACCTTCGCCTCAAGCCGCCTTCTCTCATCCTTTTCCTCTCGAATAGCATCAACCAAATCATTCTTTACATCAATGATATTATCTGAAAAACTCTCAAACTGACGCTTATTTTCAGCACGATCCTCTTTCATCCCCTGAATCAATAAATCAAACTGACGAACATTCTCAGAACGATCCTCTGCCCTAGCAGCCTTCCATTCTGCACGATCAATCTTCCTCTCCTGTGCCATCAACTCAAACTGACGAGCATTCTCAGTACGACTCTCCTTTATTTCCTGAGATAATAATTCAAACTGACGAACATTTTTTGCACGATCCTCTTTTACAGATTTCTCAACCTGATCAATCCTTATGTTTTGCTGATCAATCATCTTAATAATCAAATCGAGTTTTTGATTTTCACTTTCAGTCATACTTACCTTATTAAATTATACTTTCATACTAATAAATCTAACTCAAAAAGTCAAAAAAAATCCCCCCATCACAACATCCCCACATCCATCCCAAAAAAGCAATTTACTTTTTCATCCACCCCAATATAATCAAAACAACATGACTAAAAAACACCCACATAACGAAACAAAAAAAGTTGAACTCAAATTATCACAAGACGAAAAACAACTCGCAAATGATATTGAAACATTTGAAATAGACGAAGCAGAACTCAAGAAAATTAAAAATGATTTTGAAAACACTGTAAAAATGCTCAGAGTAGTAGGATTCATAGATTTTATACGATACATGAAATCACCTCGCCGAATAATATTCGCTAATTTCATCGGAGGAATTTTTCGCGGCCTAGGAATAATCATCGGAATGACACTCATATTCGCAGTCTTGATCTGGATACTCGGACAATTCGTTAATTTCCCATTGATAGGTGAATATTTTGGCCACCTAAAACGATTACTCGAAAATTTTAACCCAGAAGCATTGTATTACTAATACGACTTAAAAATTACACATTTATATCCTCAATTCATCCTAACTCATCCATCTTATCATCATGCTAGCCCAATATCTCATACTATTCATTGAGAAATTTCTTATGCTACTATACTGCGCAATCCTCATCCATGTAATCCTATCATGGTTTGCCGCAAGTAAAAGCGCATTTGGAGAAATGGTAAGCCAAATTGTTCAACCAATTTTGGCACCATTTCGCTGGGCTCGTATAGGAATGCTAGATTTATCACCATTTATAGCTCTCCTATCACTTGATTTCCTCGGAAAAATAGGAATAAAAGCACTCTACCAAATATTTATACTCACATAAAATAACAAGTAACATGAACACTATATTCCTCCAAAACACACTCTCCGGACAAAAAGAAGCATTTCACCCCATCACCCCAAACAAAGTAAAAATCTACACCTGTGGCCCAACAGTCTATGATTTTGCTCACATTGGAAATTTCAGAAGTTTTCTTATGAGTGACCTGCTCAACCGAGTCTTTCGATACGCAGGATACGAAGTATCAAAAGCACAAAACATCACCGACGTCGGCCATCTGGTATCAGACCATGACGACGGAGAAGACAAAATCCTAAAAAAAGCAAGACTAGAAAAAAAAGACCCATTTGCAATTGCACGTTTTTTTGAAGAAGCATACATAAACGATGAAAAAAAACTAAGAATTATTCCCCCAAAAGATCGACCACGAGCAACCGATTATATATTTCAACAAATCGCTTGGTGCAAAAAACTGATTCAATCTGAACATGCCTATGCAAAAAATGGATCAGTGTATTTTCGAATATCAAAATTTGAAGAATACGGAAAACTATCAAAAAATAGAATTAACGACCTAAACGCAGGAGCTCGAATCGAAGAAAACCCCGAAAAAGAAAACCCACTAGATTTCGCACTCTGGAAAAATGCCGCCCCAAACCACCTGATGCAATGGGACAGTCCATGGGGGAGGGGATTCCCCGGATGGCATCTCGAATGCTCCGCAATGGCTCACACATTATTTGGCTTCCCCTTTGACATTCACACAGGAGGAGAAGACAACATATTTCCTCACCACGAATGCGAAATAGCACAAAACGAAGCATTTGGAAACAAAAAATCAGTTAACTACTGGCTCCACACAAAACACCTCATGGTTGACGGAGAAAAAATGGCAAAAAGCAAAAACAATTTTTACACACTTAAAGACATTGAAAACAAAGGATATTCTGGTGTTGATATCAGATATTTAATGTTCTCCGCTCATTACAGAAAATCACTAAACTTTACTTTTGACGGACTAGAAATGGCAAGAAACTCAATCGCAAGAATCGAAGAAGCAAAAAGAATTTTCACTGAAATCGCAGAAGAATCATCAACCGAAAATCATCAAAAAATACCATTTATAGAAGATTGCCGCAATAAATATAGAACAGCCTTATATGACGATCTAAATGTTTCTGATAGCTTGGCAGCAGTATTTGACCTGATCAAAGAAGGAATGAAACTCCGTAACGAAAAAAAACTGACATCAAACACCGCAAACGAAATACGCGAATTCTTAAACAATGACTTCAATCAAATATTCGACATATTTCCTGAAAAAAAAGAACTAAGTACAAATGAAAAATCAGAAATAGAAGCACTCATAACAAAACGAAATCAGTACCGCAAAGAAAAAAAATGGGACGAAGCCGATCGCATCCGAAATCAATTAGCAAAACAGGGGATTGAACTAGTGGACGAAAGTGGCAAAACAGGATACCGAGTAGTCTAAAATATCACCTAAGAGATAAAAATTAAATAAACTGATCAAGTTTGATAGGATTTTTTTTACCTTCGAGGCAGTGGAATTGTGTTTTATTGGACATAAGACACGATTTTGCTAACGAAGAAGATAGTACGTCCATTATTGAGGAATCACTGTACAAACCTAGCATGAAACAACATTGGGCTCCAACCTCTATATTCCCAACCCCACCAAACCGCTGGTTCAAGTGTTTTCCACTTGAACCTCATGAGAGCTTCCAATGCAATTACATTACCAACAAAAGAATCTGAGATGCGCGAAAAAAACCAAAGAACAATATTTAAGATTATTACCTTAAATCCTTAGGAATACTCTCATCATCATCAGCATCAATACAATTAAATTGCTTTACAGCCCCTAAATCACCTTGTTCCACAGCCTCTATTATCTCTCTTACAGTAACATTATACCTACACCAGGCATCAGCACATGAAAAACAATCACCCTGAAAAGCTCTCCCTTCACGATTTTTGTGATGATCTTCTAGATTCCGGACTTGATCAAAATTTTCTCTCATTTTAATAATATTAATAAAACACATCAGGTTCAATAGTCCTGCAAGGCTATTGAACCACAAACTACCACCTCAGCCAGAACTCAAAATCCATGAAAGCCATTAATTTATCATTCCCTATAAGCTATTTATAGCACCTTTCTTTATTGTTGTCAAGTTTTTTTCTTAAAAACCATGAAATTGACTTACAACATTTAATTAATAATATCTGCTGAAAATACAAAACACTTCATGCTTGAATTTCTCTTCCTTGCCTTCTTTTCAGTAAACTCAGAACACTTCTGGGGACATATCGAACAAGATGTACAACCTCTACCACAAATTAGTATCTTAAACCCAGCCAAAGTTCCACTAAAAAAAGAAACAAAAATCGCCCCCAAATTTCTAGAAAACCCCAAGCTTGCTATCTTGGCCTACGACACAAAAGCAGGAAAAACACTTTTCGAAAAAAACAACAATAGAGTGCAACCAATAGCATCACTAACAAAAATACTATCTGCCCTAATCATACTCGAAGAAAATCACATAAATGACATCGTAACAGTCCCACTAGAAGCCACAAAAATTAGTGGCTCCAAAATCGATATCTATCAATACGAAAAAATAACAGTTGAAACACTTTTGAAATCAGTATTAATAGCTTCTGCAAACGATTCTATGGTAGCATTAGCCATCCATAACGCCGAAAGTGAGCAAAAATTTGTTCGCAAAATGAACGAAAAAGCCAAAAAAATGGGATTAACTTCTGCAAAATTCTATAACTCAACCGGATTGGATCTATATAATCCAGATACAGATGAAATGTATGGAAATACCATGTCGGCTAACGATCTTTTAACCCTAACCAGAATAGCACTCAAAAATGATTTTCTTCGAGAAACCGTAAAAAAAGACACCTTTTGGGGGACATCAGTAAACGAAGAATTTGCTCACGAAAAAACATCTACAAATCAACTACTAGGTACATTTGTTAATTCAAAAGGAGTAAAAACCGGATACACGAAACTCGCAGGAGAATGCTTAATCAACCTAATTCAATCCGAAGATAACAAAGAAATAATAACAATAATTTTGGGATCCAAAGACCGATTTGGAGAAACCAAGAATTTAGTTGCCTGGATACTTGATTCTTTTGTATGGAAATAGATTTTAAATATAAAAAAAATTACCCACATGAATTTAAATCCTAAATCAAAAAAAACATCAACAACACCTGAATTCCAACCCCTTCAAACAAAAGATGAAGTTTTAAAAGCTATAATTGACAATACTAGAACCGTTGTCTATGTAAAAGATCTTCAAGGAAGATATTTATTTGTCAACCCTCAATATGAAATTACATTTCATGTTCGTAATAATGAAATAGTTGGAAAAACAGCATACGATATATTTGCCCAAAAAGATGCTAAAATCTACCACAAAAACGACCTCAAAGTAATTAAAAGCAAAAAACCATACGAAACAGAAGAAGTTATAACTCAAAAAGGAGAATCTCGCACATACCTAGTTTTAACAGTACCGCTCCTTGATTCAAATCAAAACCTGTATGGAATCTGTGGAACTGCAACAGATATAACAAAACATAAGATTGCAGAAAATAAACTAAGAAAAAGCAAAGCTTATATGAAAACTTTAATGAACAACATACCCGCAAGTATATGGGTCACAGATAATAACCTTCGATACACCATGCAAAACACAGAAAATATTAAAAGGTGGGGAAATAGCATCGGTAAACACGTAGAAGATATGGATGTCCCAAAAGAACATAAAAAAAAGTGGGTACAACTAGACAAAGAAGTTCTAAAAGGGGAAATTATACACGATGAATATCAAATATCATACGCAGGAAAAATTCATCATTACGATAACCTCATCGCACCTGTTCGAAAAGAAGGTGGAAAGATAATTGGAAGCATTGGAATATCAAGAGAAGTTACCGAACAAAAACGAATGGAAACAGAACTAAAAAGATCTGAAGAGAAATTCCGACTAATTCTTAACTCCACAGGATCAGGTATATACGGAATAGATCTAAACGGAATGTGTACATTTATGAATCCAGCAGGATTAAATCTACTTGGATATCGCAAAGAAAATGAACTTATTGGAAAAGAATTACACCAGATAATCCATCATACAAAACCTGATGGCTCTCCCTACCCAAGCAATGAATGCAAAGCCTACCAAGCTTATCGCCAAGGAAAAGGTGAACATTTGGACAACGAAATTTTTTGGAAAAAAGATGGGAGTAGCTTCCTAGTAGAATATCATTCTTATCCAGTTCTTGATGAGAAAAAAAATGTTAAAGGAGCAGTCGTAAGCTTTAACGATGTAACAGAAAGAAGAAAAATGGAAGAGGAGCTGAAAGAGCATCGAAATTTTTTAGAAAAAATGGTCAAAGAAAGGACTTCTGAATTAAAAAAAGCTAAAGATCTAATTGAAAAAGAAAACCAAGCAAAGAGCATGTTTTTATCAAAAATCAATCAAGAAATCTCTTTTCCCATGCAAATGATTATGAATAACATCAGCTTGGGAATCGAAAATCTCAAATTCGAAAAATACGAAGAGACCAAAGACAACCTTTCAACATTGATGACAGGGGCAGAAAAATTACTCCAAATCATTTTTGAGTTAACCAGATTCGAATCCAAACGTATAGAACAAAAAAAAGGAGAATACGATTTTTCAGAAATCACAAAAGAGGCAATTGATATTTTTCGTTTTCTTGCTGAAGAAAAAAAAATCACCATTGACTACAACTCAAAAACATCTCATAACATTGAAATCGATAAAAATAAGATGATTCAAGCCATAGGCATTCTATTTATCGAGAGTATTAAACTAGCACCTACAAAAAGTACAATTCAGTTTAACTTATCTATTGATCACAATTCATTAATACTTTCTATTTCGACTACTGATGTTTGCCTTACAAAAAAAGAATCCAATAGGATAATAACTGATATTCAAAAACAAAAAAATGAAGCAAATTCAGAAATGCACCTATCATTTGCCAATGAAGCAATCGAAGCACACAATGGAAAATTGTATCTCAAAAATGACGATAGTGATGAACTGACGTTTATAGTAAAATTATATAATATGAAGCTGTGATGAAATTGGAATAGTTATTTTCTTCCACGTCCTTACTCGATAATTTAAAACGTACCCAAATTATCAATTTTCATTTTCCAATTTTCAATCAATGATCATTTATTCAATTTCCAAACAAACATAACATATACTCTGATTTGATCCTGTTTTATTGTTTGAAAATTTCTTCATTGAAAATTTAATGTAAATTGAAAATTGATCATTGATAATTTTGAACAAGCTTATTATTGACCAATCACATAGCACAACATTGACTTTTATTAACATATCTATTACACACAACTCCGTATCATTTCCCCATCTAAATCTTATCAAAAAATGTTGAGGGCAATGATCATCGCTCTTTAACATTTCGGTTAGTGAATATACAAAAAGGAAATAATCATGACCAATGAAACGAAAATCCAAAGTAAGCTGAAAGCTTACATGCAAAAGAAAAAATTAAGCCTCAGAGCTATCTCAAGAATACTGGGAATTAACCACTCTCAGTTACACAATTCCATTAATCACGGAAAACACCCTTCAGCTAACGTATTGGCTCGACTTTTTACACTGATTAAGGATGATACTTTTGAACCCAAAAGCGAATCCGAGATTGCTGAATGGATAAAGTTAGAAGAAAATCCACCTACATCCATCCTCCAGTTTTTGAAGAATGAAATCATCCCCTCACCAAAAGAAGATCAACAGAAAAAGACGCAAAAAGAAGAACCCCCTCCTCAACCAAAGAGTGCAGGACCTCCGAAAAATGAAGCCACTATTACTGTGTCAGAAAACTTCCTTGAAGATCTGATCGTCTCGGGGATCCTTGAAGCAAAAAGACATCGACATGGTGGAGTAAGGTTTGTACTTACACGAGAGAGTTTCAAGCAATTTCATGGCCGCCTCACTCGTGAAGAACTACGAGACACAAAAGCTTTGATAGAAGAACTTCGTCGCCGACTGGGACTAATCGCTCAAATCAAAAGCGAAAATGCACGTGATGAATACGCACGCACACTAGCCGTTGAGCTGGATGAGCTCTTTCTTGCTTACGAACTAATCAAGGAAGTCATCCCCACCGGAGCCTGTCAACGAATCATTGAATTGCGAAAACAGATGGAAGCCTTTCGCATTCCTCCCAAAAAAGGAAATAAATAATGGCAATCCCAGTATACACAGGTAAAGGATCGGCTGACCGATCTCGAGCATTTCAATCAATGCTCGATGGAGCGGTTCGTGGCAAAAACCCTGTTCTCGCGCTACTTGTACAGCTGATTGAAAACGCATATGATGCAAAAGCATCAAGTATCAATATCCTGCTGAAACCAAATCGACTTTTTGGTATCATCGATAATGGCCATGGATTCCATGAAAAAGATGTTGATGCTTTTGGCTCGCTGTTTCGGAGTCCAAAGGTCGACGATCACACTACCATTGGTCAAAACTGCACTGGTCGAACTTTTGCCATGCTCTTTGCTCGATTGATGCGTGTATACACCGTTTCCAAACGTTTTCCAAAGGGAACCACCTTTTCGGTTTCTTATGAAGACTTCGAAGCGGTGCTAGGAGGGGATATAGAAGTTCCCTGTAATACAGGATCTACTCCCAAACACTGGAATCTCACTGATACTGGAGCCCTAATCACACTGGAAAAAATTGAAAACTGGAAAAAAATTCCCAAGATCGGGAAAATTATCAAAACTCTAGCCAACTATCTCCATCCAAATATCGCCGCTATGGTAACAATTAATGGAAAACCTCTTGAGCCTCGTGTCATCACCGGCAAAATCATCACTCAGGATTTGAAAGTGAATTATCTAGAAGGCTCCCAAAATGTTCGACTTTATATTCCGGAAAAAACTGGTCCCAATGATGTTCTTCGTCTTGGAGGATATGATCCCATCATGTATGTCCCAGAATGGGCCAGACAAGTTCGAGAAATACAACCAGAACTCTACCAACGTATTCCAGAAGAGATGTTGGTTTCTGGTGTTTATGGAGATATATACATCCCAGAACTCAATCAATTTCGACACCATGATGGATCCTCATTCCAGGCAGCATTATATGACTCTAATTTGCTGGAACGAGTCATCGATTTCCTGGATGAGGAAGTCCGCCCCATTATTTTGGAGCAATTACCGAAGGATGACAAACCCATAGCTGAAGCCGAAAAACTAGCACAAGAACTCTGCGACCGAACCAATCCTGTTTATGGATTTGATCCGGATGACCTAAAAGAAATTCCCAAAGGCAATGAAGACGGAGGAAAAACCAAAAAAAGAGATCCATCAAACAAACCGGATCATCTGATCCTGGTGACTCCTCGTCGTCCTGAGATTCTCCAAGGGGAATCCATCACGTTTGAGATTGAACAAACAACTGGTACCTCTGGTAACTTTACCTGGGATGCTACCAATTCTGGAGGAAAAATAAATCATAACAAAGGAAGAGAGGTTATTTTTACTGCCAACCAAGGGATTGGAAGATTTTCCCTGATTGTTTACGATACTCGCAAACCTTCCAGGAGAACCGAAGTCCCAATTCGTATTGTAGCTAGTAAACCGTTGAGCATCTCACCTCGACAGATAAGCTTTTCTGCAGGAAAGGATGTGCCGTTTCGAGTGGTTAATTATAATCAAACGGGCATTCTGCGTTGGGAACTCTCAACTCAGGATGTTCCAGGACTGTGTCTGCTTCGAGAAGAAGGAACTGCCACAACTGTTCATACCACTGTGATAACAACACCCGGAACATATACCCTCACGATCTATGATGAATCTGATCCGGAAAACCTTCGAGCTGAAGCATCATTTACAGTAAGTAAGCCTCCTGAAGATCTGGGAAAGATGCTCAAGATCGAAGACCGATACTATCAACTCGACAAGGCTTCAAACCGACAATCCGAAATCGTGAGAGTCGAGCGTGCTCATCGTCGTGCCTTACGGGCACAACGAAAAGGCACCAAGGCTGATGTTTTATACGTTAACTACAGTGCAGAACTATTGACCACAGCTCCGGCAGCAGAACAGCCTGCCCTGCTTCTGAAGAAGTTTGTGGCTGCACACCTGTTGCAGCTGATTTCTGAAGGAGACGAAGAACTCAACCATCCACGAGCTTTCGAAGCTCGAATGGACGAGATCATCACTACGATTAATAGCTATAATCGTGAGAATGTTTACTAAATATCACTAACCGAAAATACTCCCCTCCAACGTTATAGTCGGAGGGGAGGGTATTTAGGAACTGTTTCAAGCTACTTTTTTCGGTAATTACTCCATGACGTACCAGTAAAAAAAATTAAAGTTGTAGTTTTTGCGATTTTCATGGACGACGAAGGCTGATTTATCAGCCAA
>CAZQFO010000065.1:0-9822 GCA_964592695.1 uncultured Candidatus Peribacteria bacterium | reverse complement strand
TACGGAATATCGGAGGTCATTTTCGATAGAAAATTACCGGAGATATGGAGTCATGTCCGACGAAGGGTCAGTAGCTCAACGGTTAGAGCAGGGCGCTCATAACGCCTTGGTAGTGGGTTCAACTCCCACCTGACCCACCACCCCGGATATTTTCGGGAAACATATGTTCAAATTCGGGTTTAACCTTCATACTGACTGGTTTTCCGTCTTTGACTTTGATGTTCAACAGCAATAATTCTGAGAGTTTTCGTTTTTGAACATAGCTCGCCTTTTTCCAGAGCTTCGGAAGGTTTGTAAACAGCTTAAAAAAGGCTTGGAACTCCAAAACTTCATCTCGAATATCTTGAGAAAGTGTTTCTTTTTCTTTCCATAAACTACGTCTTTTGGAGTCAAATTTTTTCATGTCCTCATCGTAGATTTTTTGTTCTTTCTCACTCAAGTCCTTTCCCATGTTTTTTCTGATAAAAGATTTCTCTTCTCTCTCATTTTTGGCAAGAAGTAAATTTATAGCTCGCTGTTTGTGCTTTTTTTCTTCGAATTTTTGGTCGACATCCAGCCGTAAGGCGTAGAGACAGGATTGATAGTCTTCCTTTGTGATTTTTACTTTTTTAAATTGTTTTGCGAGGTAATCATCTAGCACGTCAAAATTGACGTTGTTTTTCGGGAACGAGTATTTGATTTGATGCGGAGCAACAATGTCGGATAATATTACATTAGGATTCGACGTTTGAAGGGTCTCTAATCTCGCACGAAACCTATGGCCGTTAGGAATACTAAATTTCAAAATTTTTCCTGTATCTGCATCAAGAATAATGTCTTTTTCAAGGGGCGTAACCTCATCCAATCTTTTGGTAGCTCTCGTTTGCCTTTCTTCTTTTGCCTTATTGTTCCGCTGAATAAGTAGTTCTTGAAGTAGTAAAAATTCATCTTCGGATATAACTGGCTGAAAATCGTAGCCCTCCAAGTTTCGTAAATCGATTTTTAGCGTATCGCCATCTTGGAAGTCTCTACGCCAAACACCATAAAAGAAAGTGTCTTGCCAGATATTTCTGCTACTAATTTTTCTGGAGGACATGGCATCATCTTCACGCCATCCCATTTTATTCATTTCCTTTGCTATTTTTTCATCGCTCCAATCATCCTGTATCTTCCTAAGAAATGCTTGTCTTAGGAGGGGAAAATGTAGTTCGTCCGGCACGAAATAATCACGTTCATCATCCGATTTTTTATATCCAGTCTTTTTGGAACCACAGGTCCGCCCCTCTACGGTTTTTTGCTTGATTCCTCTGGTCGAGTCCTCTGATAGTTTTTTGGAGTAGTGTTCGGCAAATACGAAGAAAATTCCGAGCATCATATGACCGGATGCGTTGTTTTCAAAAACAAAGTTCGTAAATTTCAGTTCAACAAGCCTTTTTTCGACTAATTGAATCAATTCGCCCCCTTCCTGTAAATTTCTTGAAAATCGGTCGGGGGCGTAGCCAAAAAGCCCCCTTACGCTTCCTTTTTTGACTTCCTCCATGAGAGCAATCCATTTATCTCTTTTGTAGGGGATTTTGGCGCTTTTTCTTTCTGTAACAACGTAATATCGAATGTACTTTTCTTTTATTTCATCTCCTTTTTTAGGATTTGAGGCAAAGGCTTTTTCTATTTCTTCAAGTGTTAATTTGTCTGGCGGTTGATTTTTTGGGCGAGGTTTCAAAGATAACCCAGTTCTTTCGGCAAAATCGAAACATTTCTCCAATTGCTGAGAGACAGATTCTTTTTGTTTTTCATCATCTTCTGTGCTTTTTCGAGTATAAACGGCATATTCAATAACTTCGAATGAAGAAATCGGTTGTACCGAGTTCATTTCTGCCATATTTTTTCTGCTTCGGTTACTCATTGAATTGTATTATTGTTTCGGGAATATTGCGGTTTTTACTTCTTCATCCTCAAGAAGCTGAGTCAGAAATGCTTTTTTTTGTTCAGAGGTGGTGTTTGTTAACCCTAACCCATCGAAGACTTCGAACTCGTCCAATTTGACATACCCTCTTTCAATATCATAAGTTTTCCAAAAGAGACTTCTTAAGATTGTGTATAGACGACTGACAGCTGGAGGGATTTCTTGGGAAGATAGGGGGATTCCTTTCTTCATTAGCAAGTTATGTAAAGGGCGTAGCCTTTTTATTTTTTTGACTCTAGCATTTTCTCGCTCCTCATCAGTTCTTAATGTATCTTCTCGTTCTACAAAATCTGCTCTAGATTCAGGTTCATTTTCTTCGATGCCGGATTGTTGTTCAACCATCTAAATAATAATATTAAAAATTAACTGATAATGTTTTTGTGTCATAGGCGACGATTAGTTTTTCCATTTCATCAATTAGATTATTTTCGCTATCTGATAATGGATTCCCAACCCCCCTTAACTTTTCAATCTGTTCACCTAATTCGTCTGCATAATCATGCACAAAGTCCGAGAAGTACCGCTCCGTAGCCATGAAGTGCAACGCTCCATTTTCTGGCTTCGCTGTTCGCAAGTGCTGATTTAGGTTTTCAAATGGAGCCAGCTGGTCTCGTACTCGTGCGAAGTTTCCGTGTAACGCCTCTATACTATCAGCACCGCTCAAACTGTCAAACGAGCGGGTTATATCCATCTTGGCATCGCCCAAATCATCAAAGAGCGTTGGGAAGTCGTCTAGGTATCTTTGGGCTTCGGTCGAATCCACATCTGGACGACCAGCGAGCGGTTTTTCTGTTTTGTACAACGCTTCGCTTTGCTCCATCAGTTCGTACACCTCCTTTCGATTGCCGAAGACCTCTTTGTATTCCTTCGCAACAGTCGATTGATTAAACCGAGCAGAGGCTTTTTCTATAAGGTCTTTCATCTCACTAAAACTTCCAGCCCCTAACTCCCTCAACTTCTCGAATCGCATCAGGTCTTTTGCCTTCGGAGACTTCTTTGCTTTTAGAGCTTTTTGGAAAGCCTGCAGCGTATCTCCCTGTATTTCGCTGACTAAATTGTAGGCGTACTGAGTCCGTACCCCAGCTTTATTCAACTGGTTTACCATTGCCGTAGAGCCATCATCCAGCGTGATTTTGTGTCGGATTATTGAGACATCAGGCAAGGCTGTAATTTGCGTAATCCCAATGGTTTTACCATCCGCTTGGCGTATTCCCTCCCCAAACATTTCTACCTCCTTCTTGGTTTTAAGATTTCCCCCGGAAAGACTGGTCTGCATCATCTCAGTAGTGCCATCCGCTTTTTTTACTTCGACCCAGAAGGCAAATCGGGGCGTTCCGTTGTCCATTGGTTTTCCATCGAACCCTACGTCAAAGATTGGTTTTCCGTCTGCATCCAAAACAGGCTTCTTTTTTTCATTCAGTCTTTGGACAAAAACCTTCCCTTTTCGTTCCAACTCTTCCAGATTTCTCCGAACCGCTGGAGCATCGGTTATAGCAAAGTTCACATCCACGTCATCTCGCTTGAGTCCTTTCTTGTTGACGGCTCCTGACCCCATAAGAGTCCAGCGGTCTTCCATACCCTTGAATATTTTAGACGCCTGTCCTTGAGCTTGTATCAACTCATGTCCGATATTTCGCTCGAACATAGCGGTTTCTTCTGGTAGTGCATTTCTAAATCGTGGATTCCATGCCTTGAATATCTCATTTACAGTTTTTATCTCTTGAGGATTCAAGTTCTCGCCTCTCGTTTCTTGAGCGTAGCGTTGATAGTTTTCCATCATCTCCATTCGCTGGGGATTCGCAACGAAGTTTTTTGCATCCATCCCTGCTTTCAACCCTATCGCACTCATCAGCACCATCGCACCATTGAGCGCCATTCCGGATTTATCTCCTGACTCAATAGCACCGCTCATCCCAACCGCTCCTTCTCCAAGTCCATAAATCGTAGCACCTACATCCGCTTTGATTATTCCATTAGCGACCCTCTGGGCATTGATTCCCATCCGAGCAATCATACTTCCTCCTCCTGTAACCAGCATAGCCAAAACAGAAATTGTATTGATAGCATCCGCTGTAAGAGCCTCTCCTGTAAGTCCGTCCTTGGCAATATTCACACCTGGAATCATTCGTTCCAGCATATCGGCAATAACCCCCTGATACATCTGCACTTGCGCTTCCTCGTTAGCATCCTTCATTTCTGCGTCTATCTGCCCCATTTCTTCTTCGGATAACAACTGACCGCTTTTTAGTTTATCAAAAGCCGTACCGATTTTTCCTCTTTCCAGAAGGCTCTTGCCTTTGAAGGTTTCCGAGAACCAGTTTCTGGCTCCGTAAATCATCCCTGTTTCACTTTCTACTTGGTCAAAGTATTTAAAAACCGCCTGCACTTTTCCATACTGCTCCGCAAACTGAACCGCCTCCTTGGGAGTCATATCGGCTATCTGAGGAATGTCGTGGTATTGGGTTGCGATAGTGGCTTTCACCTCTTCGGCTCCTCGTTTTTCTAGTTTTTTACCCAGCTGGTCGATGAGCTGTTGATTTGCTTCTGTAAGTGGCTCCCCTCTGTCGATTGCTCCTTTTATTCCATCTAAATCTCGTTGCTCTGATTCGGATAATCCCCAGCCCTGTAATGTCTTTCTGGTTTCTGGAGAGAGGGATTCATAAGCTGTTTCCCCAGACTCAACCGAACTGGATGATTCTGATGTTAGCAATGTGGTATCGGCTCCAGCCTCTCTTATTTCTACCCCGACCAGTCCTTCGAGTTCGGGTAACATTTCACTCCTCATAGAAGTCATATGTTCTGCCCCCAGAGAGCCCTTTTCAACAGAAATACGCTCTTGTGTATGCTGGCTTTTAATCTCATCAGAAAGGAGTGGACTTCGCTGTGCATGATTGATTTGGAAGTTCGACTTCTCAACAGATTCCTCTGCCTTCTGTACCTCTTGAGCCTCAATTTCTTCGGCGGTTGGAGGGGGCGCTTCTGGAGTTGGGGGCGCATAACTCGACATGGATTCTATACCACCACCGCCACCAAATCCCTGAAAATACACAAAACGACTTCGGGCGGTCCACGCCAGATTGAAGTTTTGGTATTGGGAATTGAATAGTTCTATCATTCGGGTATTTCGTTGAGGATGTTATCCAGATTTAACTGCTCTTTTGCTCGGTCTAAAGCTTCGGCTTTCAGAAATGCCTTCTTCCCGATTTTGTAGAGCTTTTGATTATGGGATTGTGCCAGTTCCGGATTTTCTTTAAACCGCTGTTTGAGCAGGGAGTCTTTCGTCTTTTGTTCCTTCAAAAAGAGGGCTTCCATCTTCTGGAGTTTCTCGTCTGACAAGCCATCGAGCTGTTGCAAAATCCTTCCCTTCTCGATGTTTTTTAGGGAGACCGATTCCAGAACGAGCATCTTGACTCGTTTGATGAGGGCTGGACGTGCGTTGGTTGAGGCATGAGACATCCGCATATTATACAGGAAAAATGGCTCAAATACAAGTAAAACTCAATCTGGGATTGATTTTGAGTGTGTTTTCTGGTATAATGTTCCGATGCCTAAATCTAAAACCCGATCAACAGAAGAGCTGACGGCAGAAAATATGAACCGTTGGCACAGAGAATTTCTGGCTCAATACCAACTGAAAGACAATCCTGAAACGTGGGATATATTCATTCGATGGGTGAAGTATGAGAAATTGGGGTGGGATGTTCCCATGCCCAAAGAATTGGAAGAATCCACTGTATGACCGATAAATCTATTTATCCTATTTCCCATGTTGTAAACATGGATAATTCAACATTTCTTGTAATCCCTATTGATTCAAGTAGAGTTTGAATCGTGAAAACTTCCCTCGACCATCTCCCCGAATCCAAGCAGGCAGAGCTTAAAAAAGCTGTGTCGGCTATCCATAAGACCATGAACCCAGAAATGATAATTCTGTATGGCTCGTATGCCAGAGGGGATTTTGTGGAAAGTGATAAATATCAAGAAGGACATATTACCTACGAATACCAGAGCGACTTCGATATTCTGGTGTTGGTGGAAAGTGAAAAACTCGCCAGCGATATCACGAATCTCCATCTGGTCGAACAGAATATCAAAAAAGAAGTGACAACGCCCTTCGGACTTATCATTGAGCCAGTTCAGTTTGTGAATGAGAAGATTGCCGAAGGTCGATATTTTTATGCGGACATTCGCAAGGAAGGCATCATGCTCCATGACACGAATAAGTTTAAGTTGGTAAAGCCGAGAGCTCTTACACCAGAAGAACGGAAGCGGATGGCTGAGGAGGATTACAAGTTATGGATGGGAAAGGCACAAGAGGCTCTTGATGCTTATGAAGATGCTTTTAATCGGGAACATCATAACAAGTCAGCCTTTGAATTACATCAGATAACAGAAGCCCTATTTGCCAGCCTGCTCTTAGTCTTTACTGGCTATAGGCCCAAGACACACGACCTCCAAAAGCTCGAAGAAATGGTGGCTCCGTTTAGTCCAGAATTAAAAAACGCTTTCCCTCGTGATACAGAAGCGAACAAACATCTCTTTGAACTGCTCCGACAGGCTTATGTGGATGCCCGATACAAAGCCACCTACACCATCACTAAAGAAGAACTACAAACATTAGCGACACAGATTGAAGCCCTGAAAAATCTGGCAAAGACTCTTTGCATCGAGAAGATTAAACAGTTGGGAGAGATGGGGAACGAATAGCGATAATTTAAAAAGTTGATACTTTTCGAGGTAGGAGTAGAGTGTTTACGCACTTTACTATTTTCATATCTTCGGACGTAAATTCGTGTTTCTGCATGGATTACTGGTGTAGACGGGGCGATTTCTCGTCTTCCAGTAGTCCGAAAGGAAAATTGTAAGGTGCAACGATTAGTCGCCCCTTTTTTGAATGAAAACTAAAAAAACAACACCTTCCTCCATTAGTGCCGAAACTATAAAAAAACTGGTTGATCGGGGAGTGGATATTTATGATACCTTAGGGGTTGCTAGGAATTACAAAGATGTTGATCTTGAAGCTGCTCACGATATAAAGGCAATCGAAGAAAGAAGCGAACAACGCAACGAAGATGTAAAATTAGCATATTCGATTCTTAAGAATGCAAAACAGAGGAAAATCTATGAAATTCTCTGGAGGAAACGAAAATCGAAAGAGCCGAATATCGTTCAAAAAATATATAAGAAGATTATAAATAAAACTAAGTTATCGTCCTTGTTCATCCATTCTTTGGTCAACGGATTTCTACTATTCTTTTTTGGGTTTCCGATAATTGGGAATACTGTATCTACCCTGCAACACCAAAGACATTCTCCGGCAGGAGATGCTATAATGTTTGTTGTGTTCCTTCTTATTCCTGTCGGAATCTGGCTAAATCGATATTCCAAAAGGAAACTTCAGATTAGGACTGGAAAATTCGTAAACTTTCTTCTTGCTATTCCGGCAATTTTCTTGTCTTTCATGTTATTTATGCTCCTTTTCATTGTTCTCTAGTTTGTCCAAATGAAAAAATATATCATCGGTTTAAGTGTTCTTTTCTTGCCTTTAACTCATGGGGGAAGTGTCTTTGCTCAAGGAAATTTGATCGTAGGTCAAGGAGCCGATCCATTTCTTATGAGAGACCGGATATCATCAAAGAAGTCTGAGGCATTGACGAACATGCTTTCAGCATTGGAGCATAATGAGGATCGTGCTATTGCCCTAGAAGCAAAAGAACGACAAAGGTTGATGGATGAGGAAGAAATCAAGATGTTACGTGCTTATACGCAAGCACAGGAGGCGAAAGCAGACTATATTAAGAGTTTAGAAGCATCAGAGCTAGATAAAATAATTCCGCAACCACTCCCCGAAAAATATTTTCTCGACCAATCTTCAAAGTCCCGCTCTGGATACGAGGGATCTGCGCTAGACAAGTCCTATAATGACTACAATCGTATGATGTCTAAGATTACTCCGGCCCATGAGAAAAAAGCTAGGAGAGAGTCTGACCTAAAGAAATTTGGGGCAAGGAGTGGCCCAGAGAGATTGGGAGAAATGTGGTCAAACCTTTGTAGTAAAAGCCAAAAAGAAAATCCAATAAATATCTGGAATAGAGACACACTCGTACTTATAGAAGATTATCACAAAGTTTTTGGAAAAGGCTCTGTCGGTCAATATTTGGCTACAGTTGGTCAGGGGGGGCATGTTATTGGAGCTTCCGTTACATCCTTACTTACTCCATTCTTTGCTATTATTATGCCTAGTCTGGGGCAGAGAAGTAGTGGAGAATTCAGGACTGCAGGTGAAGGAAAGGGTGTATTGGTTCATATAGGAGAGCTTTTTGAGAGCAAAATTATGCAGGATTGGAGCGGACAATTAACATTAGGAGCAAAATATTTAGATAAATCCCTTATAGGAAATTCTAAGAAGACGAATGAACATAACTCTGAAAAAATGAGATTATTGGGAAATTTGTATCTAAGGACAGCAGGAATGACCCCTGTTTATAATGAGCCATAAAAACTTTTTCCTGACCATCTCAAAAATAACCAGAAGGAGGGAGGATAAATCATCCACAATTCCTCTTTCTGAAATTCAACTCCCCGGCTCTCATCGATAGCTCCTGAGAGAACTTTTTAAAAAACAGGAACAAATCAGTTTATCGAATGTCGGGAGTAGAAATGGAGAAACACAGAATAGCGGAACAACGGAGCTTCGGGATGACTTAGTTGGCACATCCGAATAAAGTCTCTAAGTTAATACGGTACAGTAGCATTGATATTCGTGTCACGGCAGGGGGATTTAAATTTATGAACTTTCGGTGCCGGTAGTGTCCGAGTGTACTTAATACTTTGTGAGATGTGCCATCATCGCTCTACGATTGCCTTCGGGAGACATAAGACATCAGTAGTTATCAACTTGGTAGAAAGCTATTATTAAGTCATCCTGAAGCGTATAATTGGCACAAACAAAACTTCGAAATATGCACTTACGAATAAAAAGAAACCCCGAAGGGTCTCTAGTTTGTTCTAAAAATGAAATACTCGACTCCATCAACAGTCTCTTCATGTTCACTTCCGTCATAAGTCGCCAGAGAATGCCCTCTGCCGTCATACTTTGCATCAGAAATCCATGAATCCTTATCAAAGTAGTTACTGAGGTAGTTCGGCAACTCTGGAAGAATGCAGTCGTCAATGTGGTTATAGAGTGAATCCTCCCAGTGCTTATCTGCAGTGTCGTTGTCGGCAACTAGATAATTCCGTGAAGCTCCATAGTTGTAATAAGCATCGTCTGACTCAACAGATATTTCTGCACAGTTCTCTGCAAGAGTGTCATAGGTCGAAGCCCTGCCAGAAAGATGATACGCTAGAGCTACAGTTTGAGGGCTGTAGTCGTCGAGTAACTTTCCTTCGATAGTCATAGATTCCTGTACTCTGGAACCTGGTAATAAAATTGTGCTCATGATAAGTGGGATTAAAAAATAAGAAAATCAAGAACACTAGAGCGGAGACAAATAAATATCGTGTAACGGAAAAACCGTAATATGTCGGACAGTTATGAGCGTCAATCTATTCCTGTTTTAAAATATTAGATTTTAGATTTATGCCATAAATGTGCGAAGGCTTCGGTTTTGGAGTGGAAGGAATTTTTTGTAGACTGACAGCCTCTTGATTCGTAAGAACAGATGTGGATTGTATCAAACGGATAAGAACACTAAACAAAACGTCTTTATCTCCTGTCTAAGCCCTGTTCTTTATAAAAACGACCTTGACTACCTTCTGCCCCCTACATCAACACAGAACAGCACAAATAAAGACAAAAAAAGATGCGGAACTAAAAAAATGAGGATGAGCTTTGAAAAAGCGAAATGAAAGCCCCCGTTACGAAACCCCCAGGGGGG
>CAZQFO010000064.1:0-10015 GCA_964592695.1 uncultured Candidatus Peribacteria bacterium | reverse complement strand
CCTCTTTTGGCTTTCTGATGAGGATAGTTAATATTTTAATCTTGGAAGATCCGTTCAAAATGAATGTAGAGATGGGAAAGATTACGCAACCATGAAAGCCAAAGGGTTTAAGTTCAATGATTACGAAAAAAAAGCCCCCCGACCTCTTACTTTTACGGAAAGAAAAGTAAATTTTACTTCCCTCAAGCGGTCAATGGATACGTTTGACCAAATACTAAGTGAAAAAGTAGAAGAAATTACGGCAAAGCAAAAAGAAGACCTGCTTAATCAAGTAAAAAAAGCCGTAGAAAACAATGATATTAGAGCCGTAGGAACGATTAAAGCCAAGTACACAAACGAACTTTCCCAAGCCCTAACAGACGCACAAAAAGAACTTTTTGAAATTGGTAAAAAGACCGCTTCAACGGAAATGAACGTAAAAGTTCCCCCGACCAAAGCGGAAGTACGGGGGGGCAATGAGAATTCAGAATGACGCTATTGTATCGGGGTTGGTATCCAATATGGAAACTTCGGCTAAAACAACCGTCACGGAAATTGCTTCTAAAAAGGGCGGTGCATTGAGTGAGGTTGGATCGATGGAGGCGGTGGGGGCGGTTAGCTTGAGTTTGGATAAAACGATTACGGGAGCGAAGAATACGATGAATACGCTTGGGATTACGGGGGCGGTAAATATGGGGCGTTCGGTGATTTTTGAACGGTATCCGAGTAAGATTTACGGCTTTCAGTATTCGGCAATTTTGGATGAACGCACAACTGATACGTGCCGTTCTTTGGATGGACGGGTAGTTAAAACGGGTTCACAGGAATTTTATGATTATGCCCCTCCCCGTCACTACAATTGCCGTTCTATTTGGGTGGAGGTTTTAGAGGAAGAAACTTTTAAACCGAAATTTACTGGGATTCCTTCAAAGATTCCTGCTAATGCTACTATTCAATCTCATAAAAAATTGGAAGCCCCCGTTCTATTGAAAACAAGCCCTGCCGTGAAGCAGGTTCAGGAGGAGTTAGTTGAACGAAAATCTAAACTGCTTGAATTGGAGAAATTGGGGAAATTTCCGAATCGACAGGTTCAGCACAAAAAGCGGATTGAGCAGCTTGAAAAAGCTCTTATTGGGAAGTTTTATGAACAGGTGAAAGAATTGTTTGATTTGTAAAAATCAAAAAGTTGAGGGGGACGTATTTTGTCCCCCAATGTTTTTCCAAGGCAATGGAAACACTATTTGCGAATGACTTCCTCCAAACGGTCTTGATGTCTACGCCATTTCTCGTACTGGCGAGTTCCGACAGGAGGAGGTGAACAGTTGGGGAAGGGTTTTGCGACATGGGGGTTCATACAGCCTCCCGTTTCACGCATTTCCTGCTCCGTCATTTTCTTCGGCATAGTGCAGAAGGATTTCCAACTGTCACCGAAGAGAAATGTGAGTTCCTCGTCAGTCATGGCGAGTTCGCCATCCTTTGCAACACGCTCCTCATACGATGGAGCTACACAGTTTTCCTGTTGAGGAGGTGGAGTGTTTGAACTTGCACATCCTGCGAGAAGTACAAGTCCCAGAATTAAACCTACGAATCTTTGCATTTGGCATTCTCCCTTTGCGATGGATAATTGAGCGAAGTATTATCTTAAAAAATAATAAATCACCACATGCTTGAATAATATTGACTTTATTGTATTTGTCAATTGTTTGTAATTTTCTCTAGCTTTTTTTCAAGTAATAGTCTAGGAATTGAATAAGCTACAATAAATAATTAACACTACCATGCAATTTGACCCCACAAATTCAACCAAACTAACAATTGTTGTTGGAAATAATAATTCAGGAATAGAGGTTGAAGGACAACAAACATTAGCACATACAATTTCTTTGATTGGAGCGTTGAATAAAGCTGAAGGGTGGCTTAAGCAATCAGCAATAGACGTAAATACGGGAGGTTTTCATGCGGACGAAACAGAAGGAAGAAGTGAAATACAGGTAACTCAAAAAGAAGCCATAAATCATTACCTTTCATGCAGACAAATCATTGAAGACCAATTAACCGCAATAGCCAATGTAGAAGATAAAAAAAATTCAGAATTCATGTATCCTCCCAAAATTTCAGTGTAACGCCTTCACATGAAATGCGGGAAACTGCATAAACACTGGATGAAGAAATTGGATTTTTAGGATTTACATTGGAATTTTGGGAGGATACGATAATTGCTTATTTGGTTACAGGTGATTTGAACTTCAGATCTGTAAATAAATTTTATAAATCATTATAACAATAAACAATCCTATTCTATGTCTACCCACTCAAAATTAGAAAGAACCGAAAATAACACGCTATCAAAAGGCGAATTTCAAACGGAGTCAGACTTTCAGGCAGTAGTGAAGTCGGACATCATGGGCAAAGTAATAGAAAAAGATGCAAATGTACTCATCAAGGCACTCGATCAGATAGAACAATCAATCGATAACAAAGAATTATCTGCTCCTCAACTGGCAGAAATCGCCAAGCTTTCTGCCAATAGATATATGGCTTTCTCCCAGATGAGAGAGAAGAAAGAAAACCCGGTATCGCAACTGTCCCCACAGACTGTAGTTGTACTGGCTCAATTTATCCAAGAAAACAAACTATGACAAGCATTACCGACCCAGAAGCTCTAAAAGCAATGATCAAAGATGATCCAAAATTAAAAGCATCAATTTTGGAGGAAAATGCCTATCAGCAAAAATATAACAAGATTCAGTTCTATGAGCCTGCGGGAGAGAAACACAAATCCTTCCATAACCTCAAAATAAAGGTGGGGGCTTTTTTTGGTGGGAACAGATCGGGAAAGACTGTGACTGCCTGTGCGGAAGATGTATTTCATCTGACCGGGAAATATCCGGACTGGTGGGAAGGTGTTCGATATGATGAGCCAATCGAAATGTGGGCAGTCTCCGATACCAACGAAACGACCAGAGATATTTTGCAGAAACAATTACTCGGAGATTGGAGTGATTTCGGAAGTGGGTGGATTCCCAAAGCAGATATCGTGGAAGAACCTAAAAAGAAACGAGGGGTACAGCAAGCCATCGAGTTTGTGCATGTTCAGCACTACGATAAAGATGGAAAGCCAGATGGGGTTTCGATTCTCCAGTTCAAAGCGTATGAGCAGGGGCGAGAGAAATTTCAGGGAACGAGTAAACACCACATCCATCTGGATGAAGAACCGCCTCAAGATGTTTTCGATGAATGCTATATGCGGACTGTCGATAAGGCGGGAGTAATACGACTCTCCATGACTCCTCTTCGTGGAGAAACAGATCTGTACATGACGATCACTGAGGCAGAAGAAGGCAGTCCCCTCTATGACTCAATTACAGTTTCACTTCTGGATAACAAATACGTACCAGAGGAAGAAAAGGAGATTCTGAAGCAGAAATTTGCGGGAGCGGATTATCTCTCCAGAATTGAGGGAGTCGCTGCTATCAAGGAAGGGAAAATATATCCTACGCTGAATTACCGAGTCCATGTGAAAAAGCTTCCCTTGGAGGATCATCATCTGGAAATCCGAGGATTCGATCCGGGGATCAGTACCTCTGCCTGTCTATGGGCGAAAGTGTATAGCAATCGGGATAATGAGAAGTGCGTACATATCCGCAGAGAACACTACAAACAGGATTGGGAGATCGGAAAACATGCGGAACACATCGAACTATTGGAACAGAATGAGCGAATCGATGTAGAACTCGTTGATCCCGCTGCTGACAAACGAGAGTCAGGAACAGGGCATAATATTTATAAAATGCTCAATCGTCCCAAGAGTTCTGGAGGATACGGATTTCATTTCATTAAGGCGAATAATGACGTGGATGCCGGAATCATGGCAGTCCAAGAACTCCTTCGGTACTCTGTGGATGAAGAAGGTACTACCGCAAAGCAACCCAGATTAACCATAGATCCAAGCTGTGTGAATACGTTCCGAGAGATGAACGGATATCGGTACGACAAAAACGGAAAACCCGTAAAGAAGAAAGACCATACGTGCGATGTGATTCGATATATCGCCAATTACCTTGCTCCGGCAAAACATACGAGGAAGCGTAAAAAGCGGTTTTCTCGACCATTAGATTTCAGCAAATATGGCTGAATGATTTTTAACCAACTGAAAAATGTCTAAAAAAACGAACAAACAACCCGATTATTGGCATGATGAAAAAGTGGCTAAAAACTTCGTACAGAAGCGAATAGAAGCCATGAAAGAAAATCCTGATCGCACCGAGATTATAGAACGTGCAGAGGAATCAGAAAAAGAGGTCTATCGATTTCTCGAAACAAAGAGTGGAAGTGGATCGTGGGAATTCGAAACTTTCATTGCTCATGCTGCAGTGATGCACATGTTGGCAGAGAGAGAAGCCACTAGATTTGAGGTGCGTCCGAGAGAAGAAACCGACATTGATTATTCTGAACTACAGAAAGCCATGCTGCTTTTTGGTCACTCGCAGTCTGGATTTTCTATGAATGATTTTATGTGTAATTTTGCGGCTCATATTCATGGAATAGCGTTTGCTTATGACGGATGGCGAACCGAATATCGAACCAGAAAGTACGTGAAGCCAGAAGTAAATGAGCAGGGAGAATCGAGCGGGAAAATGGAGATCACAGAAAAGAATGAACTGATCTATGACGACCCGATTTGTCGAATCATCCCGCTGAAGTTCGCCTTCTGGGATGAATTGGCTGATGACATTTATGACCCTGCAGGGATGAGTGGAGCGAGAGATTTTGCTTTTGTGATGCCAAACCAGTCGATTACTTCATTAAGACAAGGATATGCTACAAGTCCATTTCATAAGAACCTGGATAAGATCAAATCGGGGGATGTTTTGGAGGGGATTAAAAACAAGGAAGCTAAAGACAAGGAGGATGTAACGAGCATTATCATGTATTTCAATGCGGAACTGGATTTACTCATCGAAGCCACTCCGGGAGATGACGGACTCAATATCATTCGCCAGACTCCGCTCCCATTTGATCACAAACAACTGCCCTTTACTGCCTATGTGAACGAAAAAATCATCAAAGCGGATGGAGAAAAGATCGGAGGATATCCCATCGCTCTCAAAATCTTGAATAACGAGAGAGCAATCCGAAAAGCGGGAACAATGTTTGTGGGACAACTTCAAAAATCTCTGGATAGTCCGACCTTCTACAAAGCCGATCTGGATTTCGATGAGGAGGATGTGAAACAAGCAGACTGGTTTGCGGAGATGCAAGCCAAAAAGAAAGATGGAACAACCAGAACCCAGAGTCCGTTTGTGCCAATATCAACGCCTGCAGATAATATTGCTGACAGCTTTTACGAACTGAGAAGTTCTGAACCGCCTGCTTCGACCATCGAGTTCATGAATCTGGCGAGGGATCAGATCACGACTGATTCGATGGTTAATACTTCAATTTTTAATCCTACAGAGGAGTCGGCAACGCTGACTGGAGTGAAACGAGAATCCTTCTCCAAACTGGTTAGTCTGACCTCCATGCACACAGACAAGGCTCTGGGGAGAAGGCTCTATTTGCAAATGAAAAACCTCGAACAATTCTACACAGTACCAAAAGTAGAACGAATTGTGGGAATGGATGAAATGGCAGAAACGCAGTACAAAAAAATCCGTCTGGACAACAAGATTGTGGAAGAAAAGAAATCAGAAACAGATGAGTCCCAAACTCGATACATCGTGCGAGATGCGGATGACGGAGATGACGTGAAGTATTCTTTTGTTGAGGTAAAAGGAGAACTCTTCAATGTGGAGTATGACATCGTGGTCGAACCGACTCAATTGTCTCCAAGTGAAACTCTGAGGAGGCAGAATGTTTTAGAACTTTTAAAGATTCTCACCAATATTCTGAGTGTTGCTCCGCAGAATCTGGAAGGAATAGACCTGACGACCATTATCCGGAATGAGGCTACAAAACTAGGATTTGCTCCGGATGAAATGTTTAACGGATTGAGAGAAAACAATCCTCGACCGAATGAGGAAGGCATGCCAGATGGTTCTGAGGGAGCGATCGAACAAGGGAATGCGGGAGGCATGGGAGACAATGTCTCTGCTATGCCTCCACAAAGTGCCGATGCTCAGATGGCGGGACTCACTAAGTCTGTGGCTTCGGGAAATTTTATAGGTAACCAAGTTTAATCATGATTTATAAAACCATCACCACTCTCGCTCGCAATTTTTTGGGAAATTTTATCACCAAGAGTAAAAGAAGAACGCTTTTTACTCATCTGACGGATAAAGAAAAAATACTCATGATGAGATTTTTTCGAACTCCGGATACGGAGATATTTAAGGAAATACTTTTGGGATGGAATTCTGCTTTGATGAAGGATTTAGTGGCTTCGGAAAATGAAAAAGAAGCTCATAAAATTCGAGGTTCTATTGCTACGATTACAAGGATTCGGCAGTTTATGGAACAAGCGAGAGTGCATGAACCCAAAAAGGACTAGCTTTTTTGTAGAATTTCATATAAATAGATAGTTACGTGTAATTATTTATAATATGGAAACAATTGGCATAATTTTATTGGCTGTAATCGCATATTTTCTTTGGAAAATTTACAACCAAAAAGAGGAGGAAAAAGCCGAAATTGCTAATGAAAAATTTGATGCTGAAAGAGAAGCAAAGAAAAAAGAGGAGTTTAAAGACTATCCTCACTTATATGGAAAACTTGAGGGAAACTGGCTTGAGGTATTTGCTATGCACGCAAAAACTCCCGGACATCTTTTGAAGATTATGTTTTATCTTATGTTGGGAGAATCAACAAAAATGGACTTTTCAGAAGGTTCATTGAAATGGGATTCTCTTTGGGATGCCTCGAAAGAATTATTGGAACATCTTGAGAAATACCACGAAGGATCAGTTACTGAACATGAAATAGCTTTGTGTACCTATTGGCAAGTAGCTGCAGAAGCAGTAGGTGAACTCGTAAAAGAAAATCCAGAAATTGAAGGAGCTAAACTGGAGGTAGAGCCATTTACGAATATCGACAAAATCGCTTCACTATTTCCTAAAAAATCCAATCATCCAAAGAAAGAAATTTCTTTCTTTAACAAAGATGGATCATTCCCTAGAGAATCAAAAGGTTCAAAACTTATTGACAAGAAAATAGAAGCCCTTGGGATTTAGGTGTAAAAAAGTTGCATCGAAGCAAGAAATGTGTTATAATGCGGGGTAATTTTAGTATTATGCCTAAAAATAAACCCCAAAAAAACGAAAATAATTCTATTGAGAGGCAGTTAAATACAGTCTCATTTATCTTAATGATTGTAATAATCCGTCTCACAGGAGGGGGAATGCTTAATGGGGCTTTGATAGGAGTCATGATATACGGAGCAATTGCATTAGGGTTTATGCTCGCCAAAAAATTAATCAAAAAGAAGAACTTTAAGAACAGCAAATTAGTAAACTTTATAGCATGGTCTAATCTTGCAGTAGTTATTATACCGCCAGTATTAGGTCTATTTTTATCGGCAACTACATTTGGTTTTCATGAAAAATTAAAAAATGATAAAAAATATCTATATTTAGGGCTATTTGGATTTGTCGTAGCCTCTATTAATTGGATATATGGTTCTTGGGAATATATGGAAAATTTAAAACTTCTAAATTAAAACTAAGTTGTAATCTTGGTTTTAAAAAAACTTTTTTTAAAAAAAGCTTGACCTTTTAAATTCTTGAGAATATCGTACTAATGTAGCTGGATGCTTTACAGGAGAATTCCCTCCCCACTAAAGCATCCACTTTTTGGAAATAAAGGAGTTCTCCTGTGAGCCATTCAACCAAATGACTCATCGCTCTTTTTATTTCTTATCTCTTCAAACATGCTAGAGAACAACGATGCAAACCCACCCGCACCAGACGGAGGCGATGGAGGAACAACACCTCCTGCCAATAATGGAAGCGATGGGAACAACGGAGTTCAAGGCACGAATCCACCTTTGGCGACTCCCCCTACAGACGGACAAACGCCACCCAAAAAGGATTCACCAACTCCGGAAGATCAAGCTGTAATTGATCAATTCGGAGGCGATATCACGAAGATTGCCCAATCGAAACGCAACTCTGACGCTGAGTTCGGCAAGTTCCGAAATCAATCCGTTCAAAGCTTTACGTCGATGGTCAAAAACAACCCGGAGAGCATTCATGATGTTCCGGAAAACTTACGTGATGCCGTAACCAAAGAAGTGTGGGGCAAGGCGGGCATAGAAAACTATGACCAACTCAAGCAGAACAATACAGAACCAGAAGGCGATCCGATGCAACAGGCTCAACAGGCAAGTTGGATCAACGATCAACAAAATGCTTTCTGTGAAGAAATGAAAATTCCTGAAGAAGAAAAGGGAGACATCATATCCAGTCTGACCACTGCTGCCTCGAACTTGATAGCCAGTTCATCAACACTTCTGGGAGAGGACAAATCGCTCAAGAATGCATTAAAAGTCGCTTATTTGGCAACACCAAAAGGGCAACAAATGCAGTATGAACGAGGCAAAGCTGCCGGTCTAGAATCAGCATTCGGTAAATCCGCTGCTAATCTAAACGTCCATCCGTCCAAAACAAGTGACGTGGACATGAAGAAAGCTAGACAAGAAGCGATGCTTCAGAAGATGGGCGGGGTACGCAAACCCATAACCTAGCTTCCACGATTTGTTTAAAAAAGTGTCACTGACACCAGAATCAAAGAGCGAGTAAATATTATTTAACTTTTACTCGCTATGATAACCACAGCAAACCTACCCGACCTCATTGCGAATTCTAAAATAAAGTGGAACGAAGGACTCGAAACTGTGCCGATGGCAATGCGTAAACTCTACGACACAGCCAACACAGATGAATACGAATCCTCTCACTCATCCATGACTGGATACGGAATCGCAAAACGAAAGACAGAAACTGGCGTATTCGCCAAAGACGATCCAAAGCAGGGATACAAGATCAACCTACAGCAAGCCAGAATCGGTTTGCAAAGAGAGGTTACTTGGGAAATGCGGAGGTTCGACAAGTATCGCCTCATCGGGAAAACGATGAGGGGACTTGGAAAATCAACTGCAGAACGTCTGGAATTGGATCTGGCAAACTATCTGGGATATGCCTTCGATCAAGTCGATCCAACCTATACGAATATAGACAGCGAAGTCGTGACGTGTAAGTCCGGAGACGATCTTTCGATCTTCCACGATGCTCACACAGTGACAGGCTCTGCTGCTACGTATGGAAATCGGATCACTCCGGCTTTTGACTCTGCAGGTGTAGCTCTACAGGCTGCATTAGTAAAGTTTTCTCTCTTCATTGGACATAAAGGACAAAGAATCGGATCTAATCCGAGGATTATCCTAACTTCCGATGATCCGGCAACTGTATTGGCAGTGAAACAGCTTCTTAATTCCACGACCCTTCCGGGACAGAGCAATAGCAGTGTGATTAATCCTTATAAAGGAGATTTTGTGCATATTATCGCTCCGGCTCTGGCGAAGGATCTGAACGGAACGTATGATGCTACTTTCGCCAAACAGTGGTACTTGATCGATGATAGTAATCTCGAGCAAGCCATCTTGGAAATTTCTGAGAATCCAACCTTTACGCCTCCGAAAGACGGAGGGAATTCCGATAATGTGTCTACCGATGTGTGGACGTTTACTTCTTCTTCTGCGTATGACTACGGAGTCGTAGAAGCGAACTATATTGTTGGTTCAACCGGAACTACTTAAAAGTTCTAACCACAGGGAGCGAGCAATCGCTCCCTTTTCTGTATTAATTAATCCCCCCATAAAATGGCAGGAATACCAGACCCTAGACGACTGACGGAAGTCCGCAAAGAAAAACTAGATAGCGACATTGTGCCGGGAGAAGGCATGGGAAATGCCAATATCCATACAGTGAAGCAGTTTCTTTTTGGACAATATCAAGCCCTCACAGGCAAAAAACTTCCGTCCAATACTAACCTTTCGACTCTCATGAAGAAAGTCGGAGATCTTCTGGAGAAGGAAGAAAAA
>CAZQFO010000063.1:0-10381 GCA_964592695.1 uncultured Candidatus Peribacteria bacterium | reverse complement strand
TGATGCAAATCTATGCGAAAAACTTATTTTTTCCCAAGCCCTTAATTGGAAGTTAATTTTTGGTTAGCGATTTAACACCAAATCAACTTCTTTCATTATTTCTGAACCGGAAATCGTATCAACTCCATATTTTTTGTGCAAATCTTTGAAGTGAGGATTGTTCTCATGCCACATTTCTTGTGATTGCCGAATGTTTTTTTTGGCTAAAAGGTTGGCATATTTTCCATTTCCACCGGACAATACGACATGATCAGGATTAGTAGTATGCCAAAACTTTGGATTTGAAACGGCATTGAGCATGATTGTTGGAGTATTTACAATACCTGCTATATGTGCTAATCCTGTGTCTCCAGCTAGAACTAATTTTGCATTATATAATGTTTCTGGAATATCTTTTAAATCAACTCTGCCGGATACTATTTTTCTGGGATATTTTTTATTTAGATTCGTGATTTCTTTTTCCATTAAGTTCGAATTGTCCGGTTTGTGTAAAACTACTATTTTTTGGTTCGGATATTTTTTTAACATTTTGTTGACCACTTCTCCCCATTTTTTGGGAGAGTAATTTTTAAATGATGCACCAGTGTCAGGTTGGATAACAATATATTCTTTTTCTTTTAGGTCTTTCATAAAAATATGTCGGGTCTTAACTGATGAAAAAGTGTCAAAATTGTAATTTGAAGATTTTTGCATTTCTTGTAGGAATTTTGTAGGGCTCTCAACAATTTTTTGTCCCAACATTCTTTCAAAACCACGAACAACTCTTTCTCCTAAAGAATCATATCCTTTTTGATTTCCAAAAGAGGCATAGTTAAAGCTGATTAGATTCCCTGGTACATTTTTAATGGCTGTTTTCCCGCTTACACGGTAAAGCCTTCCAAAGGTGTCTTCTTTGTTATAATTTATGGTTAGTGTGTTTTCTGTAAATGATGATTTATCTGATTCGACTGATGAAGCTGGTTTGATTTCAATATTCGATCCAAAATTAAATTTTTTAGTAAAATTAATATGAGGATCGGCAACATAGATTGTGATTTTTTTATTTCTCATTCCATTTTGATTCAGATATTTTCGCATCAAATTTACATTTCTTGACATCAAAACACTATCCCCGATGGGATGATCAAAACAGATATTTATTTTGTCACTTTTTTGAACCATTGAAGGAAGTTTTTTGGGGTCTTTATAAAAGTCCTTATTAAAAATACTTTCGCCAACCCTTGCTTTATCAAGTCTGTTGTTTTCCATAATTCCTTTTGTACTAAAATAGAAATCACTAGATTTCATAGCAAATTGTTCGTAGTTTGGTTTTCCTTTTTTTGTATAAATTCCTGTTGGTTCATCGTCCATGGTTCGAGAGGCCTTTAAGATATCCTTTCCGGGGTTCCCTGCAAACATTTTTAGTGTAAGTACATTATACATACTAGAAACTGTTTCTTTTAGTGTCCAGCCAGTCATTTTTAGAGCTTTTCCTGCATATGGAATATTGCCAACCCATTTTGCTGTTTTTCCAATAAAGGGAAGATTTTTATTTGTTCCTGTGGTGATGGCATTGGCAGCTTTTTTAACTTGTTTTTCTGTCCATGTCAAAGGTGTGCGAATAGTTTCTATTCCTTTTCCTGCTACTTTCCCAATAGGAGCTAGTTTTCTTCCTATCCAATTAAATGGTTTTGCAATAGCACTTCCTAATTTTGAAGCTTCTTTTGCTATTTTATGATTTCTCATTGCCATGATGCTGGTTCGTAGGGCTGTTTTTGTTAGTACTTTTCCTCCTTGTAGAGCTCCTGCTGCGGGGATTCCTACGCCAGTAGCGGCTGCAATTACTAGTGGAATATCAAATATCAGTCCTACGGTTCCACTTAGTCCATTGGCTCCGGCTTCCCAATAATTTCCTTTATTTATGGCTGTTCCCATATCATCAAAATCCAGATAACTTCCCCATATCGGGACAAAATATTGTGCGGTATCTACAACCATGTTTCCTGTTTTGAATCCTTCGGCATTTTTGTCAAAACTTAATAATTTAGATTCTTTATCTATCATTCCTCTCCACATTCCAAGGGAGGCCATTACAGGTAACCCTTTGAGTACGGATCTAGACACAGGGGTATTAAAAAAAGTCAAAGCAGGTGATAGTTGTGACATCTTCATGGCTTCCTGGACCACGCTTCGAAAATCTACGCCAAATTCATTGGCAAGTTTTTCTATGTGTGTTCTATATCCCGATGTGTCAGTTTTTAGCAGTTGTTCTCCTTTCTTTAATTCCCTAAATATTTTTTCCTGTCTTTCTATTGTTACTCCTGTATTTTTTTTGATCTGATTCATTTGTCGGTTCACTTCGGGTGATAGTGGTCCAATTTTTGGGAGGTTTCTCAGTATTTTGTTTCCTTTTACCAATTTTGGAGTTTTCTTTTCTACGGCTCTTTTTGCTTTTTTTTCTGTTTTTTGTTCTATGTTTCTTGTCTTTCTTGCGAATCGTTCAGCATGTGCGGTCATTCTACCGGCAGTGGCATACATGATTCCATCAGTGTTTTCTATTGTATTGTCAATGGCAGAGAGGATGCCTGATAAATCTGGTGGAGTTGATGAATCAATATGAGCAGGATTCTTTTGTTTTGATGAAGGGGGATTATCTTCTGTTTGAGTATGATCTGAAATAGGAGAAATGACTTCTTGTTTCTTCTCTTTTTTTTGTTGTGTTATGGCTATTTCTCCAGGTGTTTTTTGATCTTTGTCACAAACATAAATTATCCACTTTCCGTTTTCTTGTTCGATTTTCACTTGTTGTTCGGGATAAATTAGGTGTATTTTTTTAAGCGGAAAGGTTTTATTTGGGCATCCTCCAATCAATTCTTTTGGAATCGGATATTTACTTTTTTTCTGCCATCGGGTGTATCTATTTTTTGTAATGGCTTTGCTGAGATATTTTACGGGTAGGTCATTATTAAATTTTTCTTTCCCCAAAAGTCCCCTTGCAATGGAGTCGAGAATATCACCTCTTTTGATGATTACGCTTCTAGGAGTAACGGCTTCATCTAGTCCTGCTAGTTCTTTTTTTGTTCTCTTTCGAATCTTTTGTGATAATTGATTTTGAGCTTCTGTTTCCCATTCTTTTCCATTTTTTCCTTGGTACTGGTTTAGTATGTCATCACGTCTTATATGTCGATATATATATCGACATGTTTTATTAGATAGCGGTTTTGTGATATTAAACTTTTTCATTGTTTTTTTGAAACCATATCTACCTTCTTTCTCAAAAACCACATTCCTCCTAGGGCTAATATAAATGCCACTTCTACGTGCATTGGGTCCAGGGTGATGTTTAGTGGGGTGTGTGCTAGTGCGACATTAAGGGGGGAGGAATCTAGTGATAAGTTGAAAATAGCATGTACTATGTTTGCTACTAAAAAACCTTCAAATAAGACTCCACGGGAAAAGTGGCCTTTTAGTGTTGGTTTGTGAGAAAAAAGAAGATGTTTTCGTGATATATGAAACGAGATTATTTGAAAGAAATTCTTTTTATGAAATGGGGGAAAAAGAGCTTTGAGTGGCGATTCGTGATCGTTTTTATGTACTGTGTGAGCTAGATATGCACCGGCATAAAACAGTCCAAATGTGGCCGTTGTAATACCGTGTAAAAGAGTTGAGGACCAAAACCGTCCTTGGAAGACCAGCCAAAAATTTGGAGAAAAGTCAGCAGCTTCATAGGTATGAGTCAGGTATACAATGTTTTCTGCTAATGCAAATCCTAGACCTACACAAAATCCATATACGACACCTCCTGCAACAGTTTTAAAACGAGTCTTAAAAATTTCCATTGTAATAATGGCAAAGAAGATTTTAAAGAACTCTTCTCCTACAATTTTGCCCCAAAAGTTCTGTAATCCAATTTTTTCACCAAAAGATGCAAAGGCTACAGCCGAGGCTACTCCTGCAGTCATGGCAATGACAAAATTAATTAAAGGATCTTTGTCTTTTCTTTCGCGTTCAAAAAATAGAAGCCAAAACCCTACTCCTAGAAAAGAAATAGGAAGAAATGAAATCCAGAAATAATCGTGAGCTAGAACTTCTTGAAACATAAGAATCATAAATTTATAACTTGAAATTTTGAATATTGAGTTCAAAACATCGGAGTATTATAGCATGTTTTTTAAGAGGAAGCAAATGATTTGGCTATAGTTTTTTTTAGATATAAAAAATTTGACAATCAATTTTGAATAACTAAACTGCTTTGGAAAAAATCTATTATGTACTACTCGCTATCTGTATTAATTCAGTTCTTTTTTTATGGTCAAAAGCACCCTACGGTTCCCTTCAAAACTTACGCCTACTAAGGAAGAAAATGGAAGATATTTCTTTAGTGATGTAACTAAAGACTTCCCATTTCCTAGTTTAATTGATGTTCAAATAAACTCTTATCATTGGTTTTTGGATGAAGGAATCAAAGAACTGATTGATGAAATCAATCCTATTTTTGATGCTACAGGAAAAAAACTAAAACTAGAAATATTAAACTATGAAATAGATGATCCAAAGCATACTCTTCCTGAGTGTTATCAAAAGGGGTTGTCATATGAGACTTCTATTAAGGCTCATGTGGCATTGACAAATTTAGAAACCGGAGAGATTAAAGAGCAGGATGTTTATTTTGGACAGATTCCTCTTATTACAAAAGATGGGACCTTTATAATAAACGGAATTGAAAGGGTTATTGTGTCTCAGGTGGTTCGTTCTCCTGGGATTTTTTACTCTAGTAATGCAGCGGTGCCTGGATCATTTCATGCAAAAATGATTCCCAAGAGGGGAGCTTGGTTAGAGGTGGAATCAGATAAAAAAGGAATTGTATGGGTGAAAGTAGACCGTAAGCGCAAGATTCCGGTTTCTATGTTTTTGAGGGCTTTTGGTGTTCCAACAGACAAGGCAATTTTAAAGTTGTTTAAATATATTGAGGGGGGGCATGATACGCTTTTGAAGACCATCGAAAAAGATGAGTCTACTGACGAGAGAGCTGCTTGGCAAGGAGTATATAAAAGAATAAGGCCGGGAGATCTGGCTACAGACGAAAATGCAAAATCGTTTCTGGAGTCTGTGTTCTTTGATTACAAAAAATATGACTTGGGATCGATCGCTCGATATAAAGTAAACAAAAAGTTTGGGTTGGATACCACAAATGATATGGAAGGACGAATTTTTCGAATAGAAGATTTCATCGAAATGGTGAAAATGCTCATTGAGTTAAATCATGGAAAGGGAGGAAGCGATGATATCGACCATCTTGCAAATCGACGAGTTCGTGGTTGTGGGGAACTTGTACAAAATAAGTTTCGAGTAGGACTTTTGCGAACGGAAAGAATTGTTCGTGATCGGATGAGTATTGTGGACACAGAAACGGTGATTCCAACACAGTTGATTAATTGTCGACCAATTACAGCTGCGATGCACGAGTTTTTTGCTTCATCTCAATTATCTCAGTTTATGGATCAGACGAATCCATTGGCTGCATTAGAGCACAAACGACGAATATCTGCAATGGGACCTGGAGGGCTTTCTCGAGAAAGAGCTTCATTTGAGGTCCGAGATGTGCATCCTTCTCATTATGGACGTATCTGTCCAGTAACTACTCCAGAGGGACCAAATATTGGATTGGTGTTACATCTGGCAGCGTATGCAAAGGTTAATCCATTTGGATTTATCGAAACTCCATATAGAATTATAAAAAAGACCGTTTCCAATGATGGAGAATCTGCAGAAGGTCGTATGGTAGGATCTGATATCAAAGATGGAACAACGGTGGTGGTTAAAAAGGGGGTGGTTATCACGAAAAAATTAGCTGCAGAACTAAAGAAAATTAAAAAATTAAAGGAGGTCTCAGTTCGGCCGTATATTTCTGAAACAGTAGAATACTATGATGCAGAAGCAGAAAAAGATATGTGTGTAGCACAAGCGAATTCTCTGTTGGATGAAAAAGGACAGTTTGTAAATGATCAGATTTCTGCAAGGAAAAATTTTGAGCCTGGCTCATACTATCTAAATGAAATTACTCATATTGATATTTCACCAAAACAGATTGTATCGATTTCGACTTCTTTGATTTCGTTTCTAGAGCATGATGATAATACACGAGCCTTGATGGGATCAAATATGCAGCGACAAGCGGTTCCACTGATGGCGTCTACTCCTCCGACGATTGGAACAGGAATGGAGTCTGTTGCTGCCACCGATCAGTGTATATTGGCTCCAGAAGATGGCCATATAAAGGAAGCTGATGCTGCAGGATTAGTTTTTGTTGGGAAATCAGGGAAAAGTATACATTACCCAATTGCCAATTTTATTCGTACAAATCAGTCTACTTGTATAAATCAAAGGTTGCGTGTTAGCCGAGATGAAAAAGTAAAAAAAGGGGCACTTTTGGTTGATGGTGCTTCTGTAAAAGATGGAGAAGTGGCATTGGGACAAAATTTATTAGTAGCTTATATGTCATGGGAGGGGTATAATTTTGAGGATGCAATTATTGTTTCTGATCGAATTGTGCGTGAGGGATTGTATAATTCTATTCATATTGAAAAATATGAGCTAGACGTGAGAGATACAAAGCTTGGACCAGAGGAGCTAACATCAGACATTCTCAATGTTGCGGTTGTAAAACTTAAGGATTTGGATGAACAAGGGTTGATAAGAATTGGGGCAACTGTATTGGCTGGAGATATTTTGGCAGGCAAAGTAACTCCAAAAGGAGAAACTGAATTAACTGCAGAAGATCGATTGTTGCGTGCGATTTTTGGAGAAAAAGCACATGATGTAAAAGATTCCTCAATGAGGTTGCCTAGAGGATCTGGGGGAAAAGTGATTGATGTTCAGGTGTTGGATCGTGCAAATGGTGATGACTTACCAAATGGAGTGTTAAAGAGAGTCCAGGTAAAAGTTGCTCAAATGAGACGATTGGAAGCTGGAGATAAAATGGCAGGACGACATGGAAACAAGGGAGTTATTTCAAAGATTGTTCCTGTAGAAGATATGCCACATTTGGAAGACGGTACTCCTATTGATATTATTCTTAATCCATTGGGAGTGTCTTCTCGTATGAATATCGGGCAGATTTTGGAGACACATTTAGGATTAGCTGCACAAAGGATGGGGATCAAAGTGGCTACTCCTGTATTAGGTGGGATAAAAATTGATAAAATTAAAGAATTTTTGAAAGAAAATAAATTGGAAGAAGATGGTAAGTTTACTTTATACAATGGAAAAACTGGTGAGAAATTTGATCACAAGGTAACTGTTGGAATTGCGTATATGTTGAAATTAATACATTTGGTTGAGGACAAAATTCATGCACGATCGGTAGGTCCTTATTCACTTGTTACACAGCAACCTTTGGGAGGAAAAGCACAAAATGGAGGGCAACGGTTTGGAGAGATGGAAGTTTGGGCACTTGAGGCTTATGGAGCGTCTTATTCGCTTCAGGAAATGCTGACTATCAAGTCAGATGATGTGCATGGTAGAGGGAAATGTTATGAAGCAATTGTAAAGGGTGATACTATTGAATCGGTCACTATTCCTGAATCATTTAATGTTTTAGTGAAAGAACTTCAGTCTTTGGGGTTAAAAGTTGAATTGTTAAAAAAAGGAGAGGTTGCTGAAGGGGTTTTGGCAATAGAGGATGATAATGAACCGGAGCATGCTTTGATTGAAGATTCATCTGATGCCAAAATGGTGGTAGATGAAGGAGAGATTCCACAGGACAAGGGGATTCATGTAGAAGGGGATGCGGAAAATGAAGAAGAAGAAGTGGTAGTATCGATGGAAGAAGAGACTGTAGTGTAGGTATTAATAGTTAAGTATATTGCAATAAAAAATTGGGAAGGGGGGGCTTCTCCTTTGGTAATAGTTTCTGGGAAAAAATTGCACGTATGGTATAGTGGCTATTACGCGGCCTTGCCAAGGCCGAGACACGAGTTCGATTCTCGTTACGTGCTCCATCGTCAGACATGACTACGTACTTCCAGTCATTTTTTTAAGGAAAATGACTTTCAGCACTCCGTAATGTATTCCTCTCAAAAATCAATCTTCTGAAGATTGATTTTTGTAAAAAACAATATCACTAAACTGTGTTTTTATGCTACGCTCCAAAAAATCTCCAGTATTTAGTTTTTTTAAAATTTGATCAGGGTCTCAAACTTTGGAGTATTATGACAAAATTACTGTATTTCTGATAAAAAATTTAGCACATTTATATGATGGATACCTTTATAGTCGTTATCTATTAGGGGATCCATAGAGATTACAGTTTTTTTATAATTATCTTTTATTTGTAAAAGATTTCCAAATTCTCTTTCTCGAGTTTTTTTATCTGAAATCAGATAGGCTACTTGAATGTACCACTTCTTTCCTGGTTTCTCACAGACAAAATCAATTTCCAGGTTACTCATTTTCCCTACTTTTACATCGTATCCAGATATTTTGAGATGTTGATAGACCAGGTTTTCCAAAATCATTCCAATATCTGGTTGTTTATAGTCAATAACAGCATGCCGAAGTCCCAAATCTTCGAAATAATATTTATCGTTTATTTCAAAAATTTTCTTTCCAGTAATATCTTTTCTTTGTACTTTTGAGATAAAAAAAGCTTGTTCCAAAAATGATAAATAATTCAAAATCGAATTAGGAGGAATATTGATCTTTTGGGATTTTAAGAAATCACTAATACGCTTAGCGGAAAGCAAACTACCGATATTGTCGGCCAAAAACTCAACAAGGCGTTCCAAGAAAGCTATATTTCGGATGTTATGTCGAGAAACTACGTCCCTTAGGAGGATAGAATTATAAATATTTTTAAGGTAGTCGTAGACGATATCTTCTTCTAGGGGCAAGTTGATCAAGTAAGGGAGTCCACCATATTTAATATATTTCAGGAGTGTGTCTTGGTTTGTATTTAGTTTATGAAATTCACAAAATTCAGGAAAAGAAAGCGGGAAAATTTCTATTTCAATATAGCGCCCAGCTAGGTAAGTTGAGAGCTCTCCTGACAAAAGATTTGCATTACTCCCACTACAAAAAATATCATATTGTTCGGATGCGTTCAGGCTCTTGAGTGCATTTTCAAATTCATAAATCTCTTGAACTTCATCAATAAAAATCGCATTTGGTACTTTTGGTTTTGTATGCTTTTCAACATAATCAACGAGATCTTTAGCATTTTTTATATGATCGAACACATGTTGTTCTTTGTTTATGTATATTAGGTTTGTTTTTGGGGTATTTGTAGTTATTTCGTGCATTAGTTGGTAGAGCAGGTAGCTTTTACCTACTCGTCTTTGTCCGACGACCACTTTTATAATATTTTTCCCGATATATGGGGAAATTTTATTAAGATAAAGAGGGCGCTTTATGTATTTTTTATTCATAACTAAAAGATATTAATTATTTCTTGTAGTTTTAAGTATACCTAAAACTTTTAAAAAAATCAAGTTTATGGACAATAAAAGACCAAAAGTTCTTGGTTACAAAGAGGCGTTCAGTTTCTGGAGATAAGTGATACTCGTTTTGATGTATTGATTGAGAAGTATGATATCCCTTTTCAGAAGACTTCGAGTGGGCGTATTTTTTTTGAGGAAGATTTGATTGCGATGCAAGAGAGTCGGAAGGAGATGATGAAGCATAAGCGGAAAGGGTAATATTCAAATATGTGGGAAAGAAGTATATTGTTGAAGGGAAAAGGTTAAATTTGTTGTTATCTTATGAGAAAGGTTGCATAAAAAAACTCCCGGGATGCGTTGCCGCATTGCCCGGGAGGGTGTTGCTCAAAGAACGGAAGTTGTGGTTCAGGCGGTTTCGCCGTCTTTTTCCTGGAGGGCCTTGATCAGGGCGATGGTGTCCTGTTGCGAGTCGGAACGATTGCCATCGGCGAAGACGACAACCGAACCATTGCCTTTGGAGGCATCGCGGATGGCATCGCGTTGATCGATACCGGCGAAGTAGTCCAGAATGCTCTGATCGGAAACTCCGTTCAAACCATCACGGATCTGCTTCATGGCCTCTCCGATACCTTCGGCCAGTGTCTTGCGTTGATCGACATAGGCTTGGGCACTCAGCTTGAGGCCTTCGGCGTTGGCTCTGGCTTCACCAACTTGGCGAATTTTCAAGGCCTCGGCTTCGGCGGTCGCCGCGTTCTGCTCACGCTGAGCGGCGATAACCCGGTTGAAGGCTCCCGCAACCTCTTTGCTGGGGACGGGTTCGTCAATCAGCACGGTTACGATTTCGTGGCCATATTCGGAGAGCTTCTGTTTCAAGTCCTCCTACCTTTTTAATTGAATCATTCTCAAAGTGATGGCTTTTGTGAAAAAAAGAACCGACATCGCTACAGTTATTTCAAAAAGAAAGG
>CAZQFO010000062.1:3465-10628 GCA_964592695.1 uncultured Candidatus Peribacteria bacterium | reverse complement strand
ATTTTAGAATAATTTCCTGTAATTTTCCATAGAAATTTTCATCATTTACAGTTGGTAATGATGATACTTTTACTGGTGGTAATTCATTGCTCTTTTTTTGAGCTATCAATCTTTTTTGCTCTGCATTTTTACGATAAAGCCATATCAATAGTGCTACAAAAGTGCCTATTACAAAAAACACTAAAAACACCTGTTGGTTTCTGGATATTGAAAAAAATGATGTTTCCACAAATTCATCATCTGATACTTTCTCCATGCTCCCATTTGATGTAAAAACAGAACCTTCTTTTATTACTTTTATTGAAACCGTATTACTATTTATTTGTGTTTTTTTTCCAGTAGGATCCTGGACATTTATAAAAACCGGTCCAAACGTAAACTCTCCTTCCTCAGAAGCGATTAAGGTCCTCATATTTTCTGAAATAATAGCACTCTTTCCGTTTACAACATTGATTTTTGTAGAATTAGACGATCCAATTTGCTGAAATTTTTCAATTCCAGATATAGGAACCCTACTTAATCCATTTTGCCGATTTGCACTAGTAAGTCTCAATATAAGCGCTAACTGAAAATCCTCACCCACCGATATCTCGGTTTTATTAACTGCCAATTCTAGTTCCATTTCTGCCTGTGCAAATACCAGACAGGGAATGCATAAAATCAAACAAAGTATTATTTTTCTCATTTTTTTATGTGAAAAGAATCTATAAAATTATCCCTTCAACTTTGTATATCCAATCTTTTTTCATTATTTCATTTCCTTCATTACTTTCATTTTGTCCCCTTCTTACCCTTTTCTTTCTTCTTTGTTACTCTCTTCTTTATCACCCTCTCCTTCCCCTTCCAAACCTGAATCCCCTTCATTTTTACAAAATTTGCGACCTTCTCCGAATAAGGAGCTTTGAGCATATATGTGTGTTTCGCTCCACAAAAATATTCTCCCAACACCAGCACATGAAATCTTTCTCCTATAACTACTTCTGCTTTTTCAAAGAGGGTAAATAATTCTGTCTTGCAAGTGGGAAATACAAATTCCCGTTCTAGTTCCTTTGGCATACGTCTTTCATCTTTATTTTGAAATGCTATAAAAATTCTTCGGTATCCGTCATATTTATCTATGATTTTATGCCACTTTTTTTCGTTTACTTTTGATAGGGCATTAATCAATACTAATTTTGATTTCCCTCCTGCTCCCCATTTTTGAGTTTTCATAAATTTTGCTACAGCATCTTCTTCAATCTTCACATTTTTAATGACTAAATAATTTAAAACTTCTGCTGATTCCGGGTCACGAACAGATACACTCTTGGCTCGTTTAAAAACGGATCTCACCATAAATTTTGAAACTCCTCCTAAATTTTGATCAACCCCCTGACACTCAAAAATAATGGGTTTTCCTCTGAATTTAAACCGGGTCCACCAAAAAATCATATACCAGATCCAAACCGCTCGGAATTTAATGGCAAAAAGCCCTCCTCCGGGAAATACTACTTGTTCTATTTCATCTTTTAATTCTGAATGAGATTTTCGATTTTTGAAATATTTCCATAGACTTCGAAACCCGGTTGGAAAAAAACCGATAGTTTCAAATTTTCGTTCGCAAAAAGTTTGGGAAAATTCTGGATCATTGGTCATAACAATACTGTTCGGATATTTCTCCAGTGCTGCATTGAGTATCAATTCATCTCCCAAGTTTTTTGCTCCAAAGTTTCCAATGAGGAGGGTTTTCATTTTGTTTTAGTTTTAATAATTTGACATGTGCAGTGAAGTAAATATAAGCCATTTGTGATCCGTCTCGATCTACATAAGACGAGATGGATCCCCCCAGAAAACAATTATCATTTTTCAAACAAATTATCTCAGAGAGTTTCCAATTCTGTCTCTAGTTTTTTTAATTTATTACTTGAGTCCTGTAATTCTTTTTTTGTCTGTTCAATCAAATGAGCTGGAGCTTTTTCTGTATATCCTTTGTTTGCTAACCGTCCTTCCAGCATTTTAACTGATTTTCGTAATCCTTCAATTTCTTTTATGAGTCGTTGTTTTTCGTTTTTGGCATCAAAAGGAATTTCTATCTGAATTTCCATTCCAGAAGCCATAACTATAACTGCACGTTCTGATTTTTCGCACTTTTCTAATACTTCGCATTCTGAGAGATTTGCTAGGGTTTTTATGATTCCTGTATTTTCCTGTAATGGCTGTAGAGGCTGAAAATTTTCAGCTCCCACAGCCGCCTTTCCCGTAGAAATTTTTACCACAATTTTTTCCTTCGGATTCAATTTATTGTCGGCTCGTACCTTTCTGATCTCTGTTACAATATCTTGAATGATTGAAAAAATCTGGTTGGCTTCATTATCTATAAAATCATCGTTTGGATAATTATTTTCCAGAACTAATCCTGCTTCATCACCATCCGAAGGTTCTGAGCCTGCCAAATGGGTTAATTCTTGCCATAATTTTTCGGTAACATATGGACACAATGGATGTACCATCCGAATAATTTGACCAAATATCCATCCCAAAAATGCTGGATTAGATGCTACTTTGGATGCTTCCAAGTACCAATCACAAAACTCGTCCCAAACGAAATGATAGATTTTGTCCCCTGCAGATGAGATTTCGTATTTTTCCAGATGATCTCGTACCTCGTTTAAAATCACACAAAACCGATGATAAATCCATCGATCCGAGAGAGACTTCGGTTTTGCTTCTTGTAAATTTTTAATTTTTAATTTTTCATTTTGCATTGCCGTGAAACGGCCAGCGTTCCATAATTTGTTTACGAAATTTCGGTACCCTGAAATTTTCGCCTTACCCAAAGGAATCGAATTCCCAGGAGATGTACCAATAACCAAAGATAACCGAACTGCATCAGCTCCAAATTCTTTGATAACATCCAATGGGTCGATTCCATTTCCTTTGGATTTTGACATCTTTTTCCCCTTTTCGTCACACACCAGTCCATGCAAGTAAACCGTGTGATACGGATATTTTCCTGTGGCATATCGACCGAACATGATCATCCGTGCCACCCAAAAAAATAGAATATCATGCCCCGTCTCCAACACATCATTGGGATAAAACTTTTGAAAATCGGCATCGTTTTCGTTTGGCCAGCTCAATGTGGAGAATGGCCAAAGAGCCGATGAAAACCAAGTATCGAGCGTGTCTTCATCTTGTGTTAATCCTTTCTCCTTCGGATTTTGTAAAATAGACAATTCTTCAAAATCTCCATTTCCCATTACTCCATCATGCTGAAATTCGATAAATCCTGAAGAATCTATGCTCTTGTAAACCGCAAAAAGAATATTTAAAAAATGTCCGTGTGCTACGATCAAGACTTCCCCATCAGTCTCAACCTGTTTCAATTTTTTCCAAACTTGTCTCGCGCGTGTATATAGCTGTTCCAAATTTTCTCCTGTGTTTTGTGCTAAGAAATATTCAAGATGATCAGTATCTGGTGTTGGATTATTTGCTAACTCACCAAAATCAATTTCCCTCAGAGCTTCCCATATTTCAATTGTTGCTCCGGTTACTTTTGAGACTACTTCTGCAGTTTCTTTCGCTCGTTTCAAATCTGAACAAATAATCTTTGAGATCTTCCGGTCTTTTAATTTTTCAGCCAAAGATTTGGCATCTTTTCGACCATTTGCCGTCAGTGGTGTATCAATAATCCCCTGATATGTTCCGGTAAGATTTCCTTCACTTTGTCCGTGACGTGCAAACAAGATTTTTTGTTCCTTTGGCAAATAAGTATTTCCTTCATCATTATACCACACCGGAATCCGATGTCCCCACCAGATTTGTCTACTAATACACCAGTCTCGCAAATTGTCTATCCACTGGAAGTAGGTTTTACTAAATCGTTCAGGGATAATCTTTACGTGGTCCTCTCGAACGGCTTCTTGAGTTAGTTTTTTTAATGTTGTTTTTTTTCCGGTCCATTTATCCGTGAACTCTTTTTCAACCGATACAAACCACTGTTGGGATACCATCGGTTCTACCACGCAATCACTTCGATAACAGAGCGGTACACTGTGAGTGTAATTCTTATTTTCAGCTACTAACAGACCTTTATCTTTCATAATCTCCACTGATTTTTTTCGTGCATTATTGATTGTCATTCCTTCACATGGTCCGGCTATATCGGTCATTTTCCCATTAAGATCAATTTTTGTAAAAAATAATTCCTTTAGGTTCATTCGAGTGGCAAGCTCATAATCGTCTTCTGAATGTGCAGCAGAAATCGTCATAGCCCCGGTCCCCTTTTCCATATCGATCACATTGTCTGCGATTACCCAGAATTTGCGTTTTCCAGCATACGTATCATATTCAAATTTTTGTCCCACAAGTTCACTTCCAACAACTTCGGCCACCACTTCATAATTAGCTCGCAATTCTCCAAAAACCGGATCATTCTTCCACGCATGCTTAGATAGAATTAATTCTCCATTCTCTTTTCTTTCTTCTCTTTTCTTTTGAATCCTAACGTACGTCCCATGTGGGTTCAAAATAACCGGGGAATCCGAACATTTCGTTTCTGCCCTTGCTGTTCCAATAATAAACTGTCCGCAACGAATATAATAAAACGACTCGGTTCGATCGTCTCTTTCCAATTCATCATCGGCTAAAACCGACTGTGCACCAGTCGACCAATTTATCATTCGGTGACCTCGAACAATCAGACCATCCTCGTATAATTGTTTGAAAATCGTATTTACCCCATGATTACGAGCTTCGTCGAAAGTATAGGCCTCTCGCGACCAATCCAACCAGGCTCCCATTTTTTTTGTCTGATTTACGATGGTATCATGTTTTTCTGAGGCAAATTTGCGACATTCAGAAAGAAATTCCTCACGACTAAGTTCTTCACGAGATTTTAGACCTAAATGTTTGATGACTACATTTTCGGTAGCAATTGCGGCATGATCAGTCCCTGGAATCCAGAGGGATTCATGGCCGGTCATTTTTTTAAACCGAATCAGGATATCCTCGATTGCGAGCATTGCGGCATGTCCCAGATGTAGTTTTCCCGTTACATTTGGAGGAGGTAAAGGGACCACAAACGAAGGCTTGTCAGATTTTGCGTTCGCTCGCATTTGCCCGGAAGCTTCCCACTGAGCATAAATCTTGTCCTCGGAACCAATATGATCGTAGTTTTTTTCCATGATCATAATGATAACCAAAAAAATCAGAAAATCAAATTGACAAGAATAGTAATTAGGGATCTAGGATAAATACTTTTTTCCTGTGCTGGAAAGTGTGAGTCATAAAGAATGCCTTAAAAAAATTAAAAAACACACGTCATCCCGAATCGATGCCAAGCTACTTTAGAACCTAAAAAAAATGAGGGATCTTCAAAATAATAAAATGAGTAGAGGATGAATAAATTCTCTATAAATCAATCTATAACTAAATCCATTGTGCTCAAAATTATATCGAAGATCTATTATTTTAGCTTATCTTTTTTATAGAGCCAATTTACAGCATTTACTTGTTGTTTTCATGGTACGGGATTGGAGTAATTACCAAGAATAACATTAAAAACTAGAAAGTGTTTCGATGATAGAATTTTCTCGTACTAAAATAAAAGAAATTTTCAAAGAAGGATTGCAATGTCTAATTTCTGAGCCCAAAAGATATCAAGGGGAGCGAGCATGGCGAGTCGAACTCTCGGAAAAAGTGACATTAGGTCGAAGTACAAACATGATAGTATAGATTGCCTTATTGAGAACCTTTGCTTGATTTTCATGAAGTCAATAACTGAATAATTTCTATGATGTTTTTGAGATAATAGATCCAGAAAAAAACAGAGTGAAACACTTGCAAAACAGTATAAGAAGTGTATTTGATATGTGAGGAACTGTTATGAGTAATCCGAAACGTATTATGGATAATGAGTATGAATCCAAAAAAAACCGTATTCAAGAAACAACTGAATTGATTAATGAGCTTTTATCAGTGCGTAGGGACGATGCGTATCAAGCGATAAACAAAGAAATAATCAGGGGAAGGAGAACAAAGTATACAAAAGAAATTCTGACATATTGTTTAATAGCAATTAATGAACACTTTCATGGAGAAAGTCCTCTCGGCGAACGCGAAGAGAAAGAAATTTTTGGAAATTGCGTTGATTATTATAAAATAAACGAATTTATTACGTTTGTAAGAAGACAATTGTCTGAGGTTGGGATTGGAATAACAAGTGAATCGGCAGTTAAAATAATAGAAGAAAGAATGGCCTGGAATATTGACCAGAACACTGAAATAGTAAATGCATTAGCAGCATATAATATTGAGAAAAATAATAATGTGGCCTCAGAGAAAAAAATCAAGACATTAAAAAGAGAAATTTCTGAAAAAACTGATCAAACGGTTAAGATGGAAAAAGATCTGAAAAAGACACAGGAGGGGTTGAAGGAAAAAGACTGTGAAATAGAGTCTTGGAAACAAAAAGTAGATGAAGTCACAAAAGAGCGGGACATGGCTCTAAAGAGAGCAGATGAGAGTGATAAAGAGGTGATGTCGAGGGTAATACAAGAGCGGGCGGAAGAAGCAAGAAAGAAAGATCCAGAGCATTCAAAACGAGTGAGTCAACTCGGAATAAAAAAAAGAAGGGAACATGCACTGAAAAGGACGCTTGTCCTTCAGCCTATAATAACAAAAATAAAAGAAAGAGGTATTACCAGCTGTAGTGGAATTGCCTCAGAGCTAAATAGACTAGGAATTCCCCCTCTAAGAGGCAAAGCGTGGTATCACACCACGGTTGGGAAGCAATTAAAACGCATGAAAGAGGAAGGCACAGAAAAGGCTTGACTTTTTTTTGCCCAAAATCGACACTAGCAACGCGAAGAAAGAGTCTAAAGTGTCACTCAACGGGTTGGTTTTCGCAAGGCAAGAATGAAGACGGTTGAGAGAAAGGGAGGCTACGCCATGTACCAGCACTACGATCCCCGCATCACGGCCGATGGTGAACCGTCCTGCTGTGCGTGAGCTGCACCGGAAAATCCGGGAGATGGAGAGTCGGAGAGGGACAAAAAAAGTGGTGAAACAGTGTGGTGGGCAAGCATGGAGAGTCGAAGTGGAAAACACTTCGACTAGCGGTGGGACCTACCAGCACTACGATCCCCGCATCACGGCCGATGGTGAACCGTCCTGCTGTGCGT
>CAZQFO010000062.1:0-3365 GCA_964592695.1 uncultured Candidatus Peribacteria bacterium | reverse complement strand
AGTGTGGTGGGCAAGCATGGAGAGTCGAAGTGGAAAACACTTCGACTAGCGGTGGTTGGGTGTTTTGAGCATGTGAGAAGGTTTCTGAGGATGCTGTGGGCTGGATTTTCGCAGCACTTTCTCATGCTCCTTTGTCGCAAAAGAAGGTTTCGGTGGGAAGACTGATTAATGGTGATGGTGGATTTGGGAGAAAGGGAAGATTGGGCTCGGAGATAGACTATAAAAGGAGATGGATCATGAAACGAATGGTAATGGGAAGTTTGGCGATCATGGTGGCGATGGGAGCCAGTGTCCTCCATGCCGGAGAGAGAGAAGCCGGACGGTATGTGGCACAGAGAAGGGTGTCGAAAAAGGCGACAAATTTGCCGCCCGGTCCGCCAATCCGGGTGATCATGCCAAACTATAAAACTCCGGCGGTCAGGGGGTGGTGGGATGATGCTGAATATCGGTTACGGGCGGTCGTCCGTCGGAGGATGGCCGGGTGGGATATAAAATTTCAGATCCAAGCTTCTCAAGGGGTGGGGGAGATGCCGGATTCCAGGGTGGGGGCGGTGTTGACGTTTCCGTTGCTGGACCGGCACGAGCGGTTGAAGCGACTTGACGAAGAAGCCAATTTTCTCAAGGCGGGATATGCACTTATTCGTGAGGCCAGGGAACTGGCCAAGAAACAAGAGTATTTAAAGAGAGATGTGGTTTTTATGGAGGCGATGTTGCGGACTGAGGGTGCTTCCGGATATGAGCGGCTGATGGCGGTGCAATCCAAGATGGTAGAGGTGGAACAGCGGGGATGGGAGGTTCGGAAGGCTTTTGATGCGATGGTGGGGGTGATCTGAGTAAATATGGCAAATATTAACTCATCCGGCTCTGTAAGCGTTTTTTAATCTTCAAGAAGGATATTCGCCGCCTTCTCTTGGATTTCTGGATCGGGATGATGTTTATCAAGGTTTGAGTTTTCTGGAGAGGGCGTTTCTTTGATTATGGGTACGGAAGAGAAGGCTTGGATGGCTGCTGTTTTCTGGAGCAGGGGAAACATGAAACCGGGGGAATTGGGGTGAATGAGAACAAGCCACTATATGGACGTGACCGGTTATTAGCGGGGGCGCTGAGGTGTTTACGGGATGGCAAACCTGGGCTGTATCTGGTGGGGTCAGAAGGGGTCGGAAAAACGGCGGTATTGGAGTGGCTCCATCGGCATTATGCCAAAGATGGGAAACCACGTGGGGTTTTGGTGAGTTGTCGGTGGGCGAAAAAAGAATGGTTGATGGCGGTTGCGAAGGCGTTTGAGGTAGAGGTGAAAACCCGGAGTGATGTGCCCTCGATCGAGAAAGCCATCTTGCAGTTGGAGGGAGAAGTGATCTTTTTGGATCACGCCGAGGAATTGAAACCGGCTCTGCGCACTATATTGGAACCGATGAAGGATCGGGGATGGCGGTTGGTGATTGCTGCCAAATCGGTCAAAAACGGATATGAGAAATTGTATTGGGGGCTGAAGCGTTACCACGTGGAACCGCTCCGTCAGAAAGAATCCGAGCGAATGGCGAAAGACCTGGTGGTTCGAGAGGGGTTATCAGCCAATCCCGTGACCGTAGCCCGGGAATCACGCGGGTATCCGGCTCGTATCGTGGCGCTGGCGAGAGGTGAGCCGGTGATGGTATCGGCAGATGAGAGGCATCGGGAGGATGAGATTGATATTAGTCCGGCTTTGTTGGTGTTGGTGGTAGGGGCGATTGTGATGAGAACTACGGGGCTGGCAACGGATACGGTGGATTTGTATATCTTAGGTGGTATGGCGGGAGGGTTTGGTTTGTTTGTGTCGGTGTTTCTTATGGAGACCTGCTATAGGAAAAAGTCAAAACTTTTTTTGAGAAAATTTTAGCGTGTGAAAAAAAGTTTTGAGTACCTCAATAATTTGCACAATTGTACATTTTTAAAACTTATCATATTTGTATCTTTTTAATTTAGGAAGACTTCAAATAATGTGCAAAAAAGAAACGAAGAAATTTTCTAGCTGTAGCAATAATACAAGTGTAGTAGTGTTTATCATCGGCTCGTAATCGTTGATAATACGCTCTAAATTCATCATTATGGCTTTTCAGGCTCCATCCCAATTGAAACAAAATCATGCGATAAAAGGAGTTCCCCCGTTTAGAAAGTTTTTCTCGCCCTCTCCACATTCCACTTTCTCGTTTTCTTACGTCTAAGCCAAAAAAAGCAATAAGTTGATCTCTGTTTTCAAAAGTTCGATCAGAAACGGCATTGCATAGAACAGAAGCTTGGAATTTGGAAATCCCTTTAATTTCTGTCAATTTTTCTGCCATTTCTGATCCATTTTCCTCAATAATATTTTTTAATACATCGAGCGTAATGTTAATTTGATCTAAACATTCTTTAACAGAATCAAGATTAAGACTTACTCCGATGATTTCGGCTGACTCTAAAGCCTCTTTGTAGCTTCTAGAAGAAGTTGTTGTCTTACTTTCTGAATTTTTGCATACAAGGAATGATACTTTTTGACGGACAAACTTTCTCGTGAATCAAAAAAGAGAGGAAGATTTTTTTCGATAATTCCAATTTCTGCCAACCTTTTTGCATCGACTGTATCTGTCTTGGCACCACGAATAGAAGAACGTTCATACCGTTTGGTAATGAGTGGATTGATAAGATGAACACAGAACTTTTGTTCAGAAAGCAGAAGACACGAAAGCCAATGATAGCTACCTGTTGATTCTACAACAATAGGCGTATTAGGCTCAACGCTGTGTTTTTGAAGCCATTTTATCAAATCTTTCATGCTCTCTTCTGTTTTATTTGAGAACTGTTTAGTTTTGACTTCTGATGAATCCCAAAGAATGGCAACGTCTATCTTTTCTTTGGCAACATCAATACCAACACTTTGAGGCGAAGATGGTTCTTTCATAAAGAATTTTGATTAAGAAATAGAAAAAGTAACATCAGTTCGAGAAGAAAGAGATAAAGAATCCTAGTTGGTTATAGTCTCTCAATGGAGAAACCTGCTATCGTCTTATGCTTTCTTCGGGAGAAAAAGGGAGATGTCTCAATGTGTCACTCTATTGGTGAAAGGCGTAAATTAGACTCCCTTTTTCTCTGAACTATTGCCTTGTCATTTTACTCTTTCTGACTTGGCTTTCCTATACTAGGCGAGGAGGGGGAGGAAGTAGTAATGATTAAAGGTTGATGAGTAATGATTAATCAGGTTGCGTTTGTTTTTAAAAATTTTAACAAGCTTTGGTGGGCAGGTTTTTTTTGGGGGGTAGACAGGGTTCAATAGGCCGCCAGTATGCGCAAAAGCTTTGGTTGGCACTATTGAACCTGCGAGGGGTGTTTTGGTGGACAGGGGAAAGAGG
>CAZQFO010000061.1:0-10896 GCA_964592695.1 uncultured Candidatus Peribacteria bacterium | reverse complement strand
ATCATCTAAATTTCTAAAAAAGTCTCAACATATCCCGATATCTTTCGATTTTTTAAAATCTACCTGATGCAAATCTATGCGAAAACTTATTTTTTCCCAAGCCCTATAGAATTCCGATATATAATATTTGACTTCAGATCCAACCTTAGAGTAAAATCAACCTACAAATGAAAGTAACCATTTCCCAAGAAGCATTACTTGATAGCTTAAAAATTGTATCTAGAGCTGTTTCAACTCAAAACACACTGCCGGTTTTAGGTAATATTCTTATCCGTGCAGAAGGAGAGACATTGTATTTTTCTGCCACTAATCTTGAAATTTCGCTCTCCACATCCATAGAGGCTAAAATCTCAGAAGAAGGATCCATCACTATTCCATCCAAAATATTAACATCTTATACCTCTCTTTTAAATAAAAACGAAGACATAAGTTTTAGTATACTGGATGGAACGACTCTGAAAGTAAAGTCCAAAAGCTCCACTACAAAAATCAAAGGAATTGGAGCGGACGAATTTCCTCAAATAACGGAGGTTCAATCTGAAAAAAAAATTGTAATTCCTAGCAAGATTTATCGTCAAGCTATGCATGAAGTCGCTTTTTCTGCACAAGAAAACTCATCTCGCCCAATCCTTTCCGGGGTTCTTTTTGAGACGAAAGATAACGAACTCCGAATCGTGGCCACTGATTCTTACCGATTAAGTGAAACAACTATAAAACTGGAGACTCCTACAGAAGACATCTCTTGCGTTATCCCAGTAAAATCTGTCTTAGAGGCAGATCGGCTCGGAACACTGGATGACAAAGTCACAATTACAGTTTCAAAAAACCAATCAATGTTTTCTGTTGGAGATGCAATATTGATATCACGACTGATTGAAGGTCAGTTTCCGGATTACAACCAAATCATCCCCAAATCGCATTCCTCTGTCGTTAAAGTCAACAGAGAAGATCTCGCATTGGCAGTACGAAGAGTTTCAATTTTTGCAAAAGAAAACAATCAACATATGAAACTAACAATTGTATCCGATGGAACACTCACAATTGCTACTGATTCAACACAAATCGGAGAAGAAAAAACAACACTGCCTGCACAATTGGAGGGCAATGAAAACATGATTGCCCTAAACGCTGATTATGTTTTGGACATCCTGGGGGCACTTTCTGAATTAGAAAATGTTCACATTGAATTAGAAAGCAAAACAGCACCGGCGGTTTTTCGCAAAGAGGAAGATAAGGATTTTATCCATCTTATAATGCCGCTTAAAATGTAGCATTTATCGGCTGATTTTGCCCTTCCTGTTAGTCAGTCGTAATTTTATGCAATTTATCAATATCAACGTACAAAAACATATGTATAATTTGGGGTTTTTATTAGTTTTTTCAATGCTAAGGGCTCTAACAAAAAATAATATGGCACAATAATGGAGCTTCTTGGCTCATCTCATTTGAATGCCCAAATTAATCATAATTTAATCTATAGTTTATATCATTTATTTCCATGGTTTATCAGATCCCCTTTCCTTTAGATTTGAAAAAAGAATTATCGACCCTCAAGAAAGACAAAGATCTTACCTTTGTTAACCTTGGAAATTCTGCAGCAAAGTCCTTCCTTATCTCGAAGATAATTAAAAACAGTCAATTTGATAATATATTTTGGGGATCGGATGATGAAAAAGCTCATGATTTACTCCCTGCTGCGGAATTCTTCTTTGATGGCGATATACTCCCCCTTTCTGAGAATCCGACACTTGAAGAATACTATAAATTTGCAGCAAGAGTCCAATCACCAGATCAAACACTATTCTTGTTTGAAGATTTTTCTTCAGCACTTCAACAAACCTTCCCCTCTCAATCAGAAATTGATCAACAAAAATTAGTCTTTAAAAAAGGAGATACGATTCAGATATTTCAGGTTTTTTCTGATTTAGAAAAAAATGGATATGTAAACGCACCAGATAAAATAATCAATAAGGGAGAATTTATTCGAAAAGGAGATATTCTTCTGATATTTCCTTTTAATACTCAGTGTTGCTATCGTATAGAACTCAACAACGATAAGATTGAGAAACTCGAAATCTATCTTCAATCTGATGATGATAAGAAAACTATATCCACTACCGTTCAGAATGTTTTAGAGATTTTTCCTGGAAAATTCAACCGCACAAGTGGAAGCCTTCTTGATTGCATCAAGGGCTGTGATAAATCACTCATAATTTCTGATGATCTAGACGATGAAATCTGTCCAAAAGGAGATTTTTATAAACTCAAATTCACCACTTTTCCAAAAGAAGACGAAAACTTTTTTCACCTTAATTTTTTCTCAGTGCTTCCTTTTTACACTATTCCAGATTTTATAACAGAAATAAAAGAACGTCTCAGACGCGGTTTTTCGATAGTCATTGCCACCAAAAAAACTGATGAAATTCTAAAAATTTTTCAGGATAATGAAATTATGCATACAAAAGATTTATCTGTGGACATAATTTCCACAGTAAAAATCATCAAGCTTAATAAAGAGGAATTTGTTCCACACTCTTTTCAAAATAACGATAAATCCTTCCTTTTTTTGACAGATCGTGAGATATTTCAGTTCACCAGAAGTTCCCGACAAAAAAAGGCGGTTTCCGGGATAAACTTTGACCTGATGACGAGTCTAAAACCTGGAAACTTTGCCATACACCAAGATCATGGAGTTTCGCGATTTGAAGGCATAATTCGAAGAGATTTGGGAGCAGAATTTGGAAGAGAATATTTGAAACTTTGCTATGCAGAAAATGATAAACTATTTGTCCCAGTAGAATCTGCTGAAAAAATAACGAAGTTTATTGGAAATGATGAACCTAGACTGACAAAACTGGGGGCTGCTGATTGGCAACAATCTCAAAAGAAATTAAAAAAGGAAGCAGAAAGAATTGCCGCTGACCTGCTCAAACTTTACGCACAAAGGGAGCTGGTAAAAGGTGCAAAATTTCATACCGATGATGAGATGCTAAGAGACTTCTACGCAAGTTTTTCGTATGAATTAACTCCTGGCCAAGCACAAACATGGAATGATGTGAGAATCGATCTAGAAAGAGTAAAACCGATGGACAGAATGGTTTGCGGAGATGTAGGGTTTGGAAAAACCGAAATTGGAATGAGAGCCGCTTTTAAATCATTTCGTTCGGGGTTTCAGACGGCGATTTTGGCACCTATCACCATACTGGCAGAACAGCACTACCAAAGTTTTTCTAAACGAATAAATGATAAAAATTATGGAATTCGTGTAGAATTATTGTCTCGATTTCAGACTAATGCAGAACAAAATCGTATATTGAAGGATTTAGAACTGGGATTGGTAGATGTGGTGATCGGAACACATCGGTTGTTTTCTGACGATGTAAAATTTAAAAACCTTGGACTTATTATCATAGATGAAGAACAGAGGTTTGGGGTAAAACAAAAAGAAAAGCTTAAACAACTAAGATCTGCAGTAAATATCCTGACTATGACGGCAACTCCTATCCCAAGGACTCTTCATATGAGCCTTAATCGTCTAAAAGATGTTTCGACTATTACCACCCCTCCTCCTGGACGCCTGCCGGTTGTTACAGAAGTAAGGAAGTATAATTTAAATCTGATAAGAGATAGGATCCTAATCGAAATAAAACGAGGAGGACAAGTTTATTTTCTTCATAATGAAGTAAGGACTATTAATGCATTGGCCGCGCAACTACAAGTATTAATCCCAGAAGCTAAAATCATTGTTGCTCATGGACAACTCTCCACTTCTGAATTAGAAGTCAGAGTCAAAAAGTTTAAGAATGGAGAAGGCGACGTACTTGTTGCTTCCACTATAATTGAAAATGGTATCGATCTTCCAAATGCTAACACTCTACTAGTAAATCGTGCTGAAAAATTTGGATTGGCACAACTATATCAATTAAGAGGTCGAGTGGGGAGAGGGCGAACTCAAGCATATGCTTTTTTTCTTTATCATGGTCAAAAGCTCGAGCTAGAGGCAAAAAAAAGATTGAGGGCTATAGTTGAAGCCTCTGAACTCGGAGCAGGCTTTCAGATCGCGATGCGTGATCTGGAAATTCGAGGAGCTGGGGAAATCTTGGGAGCATCTCAGTCCGGAGCAATGAAAAATGTAGGAGTTTCTCATTTTATGCGACTCCTAAATAGAACCATGGATGAAATAAGGTCCGGAGAAATTGCTTCCGATGGTGAAACGGAAGAGAATATAACGGTTGAAATACCACTTACCGCCTATATTCCTGCATCATTTATACCAACTGCAGATGAAAAAATCCAAGTGTATAAGGAGTTAGCTTCCGCCGAAACACCTGAAGCACTTGAAGAATTAATTCGAGATTTGAGGGAAGATTTTGGCATCATTCCATCTGAAGTTGAAAACTTATGCAAAGTTATTCGTCTCAAAATGCTCTTACGAAAAGTTAATATCTCAGGAATTCGTATACACAGAACTTCTCATAAACAAAATGAAATAGTGCTCAGAATGGGAACTGCTTTTGATCCCCAACAGGTTTTTGGGCTACTTAAATCATCATCCAAACCGTGGGTGATTACAGCAAATGCACTGAAACTCTCACTAGAAACACTTCCTGTTACTTGGTACAAAGACCTAGTTTGCGAACTTGAATGGCTAATACCTCCTCAGAGTAAAAAAAAGATAATGGACAAATAAGGGATCTAGAAAAAAATAACCTCCCCATTTTGATATCTTTTTGTTCGTCTTCTTCCTCCTTCGCTATACGTCCAGTATGAAATAAGCTTCGGCGGACAGGTCGTCAGCAAAGTTTCGACATATTACCAATATGACTCAACTTTCCTTCCTCGAATACGAAGCAAAAATCCTATCAAACCTGGGGATTTTATTTTTTTCCAGAACCCTAAAATCTACCTAAGAATCATCCACAGGATCCAGGTGTACTAAAATTTCGCCATTTCCTATAATACTCTGAATTTGTGTTTCAATTGCATCTGAGGTCGCATGAGCATCTCTTAGCAATGTTTTATTAGTAAAAACCAAGTGTACATCAACAAAAACTTTTGAGCCGGATTTCCTGGTTCTCAGGTAATGATAACCGGTAATCTTCGCTTTTTTTTTGGCTTTATTTAGGATCTTTTTAATTGCATTATACATTTCTGAACTTACTTTGTGATCTAGTAAAAGGAATATTGATTTTTGGGCAATCTCAATTCCTGAAATAATAACAAATAAAGCAATAATAAAAGATACAGCTCCATCAAGTTGTATTTTTCCAGTAAAATAAATCAGCACAATTGAAATCAATACTGCAATATTAGATAAAACATCCGATTTGTAATGAACTGCATCTGCTTCCAAGATAAGAGATTGAGAAATCTTTGCTTGTGCTTGCAAAAAACGAACCAACCAAATAGTCACTATCAAAGATAATATCATTACTATGGTGCTTTCCAAATAATGAGTTATTTCTCCCCCATATAAGACCCTCTTTATTCCCAAAAAAGCCAATAATAATCCTGAAGATATTATAACTAAACTCTGAAATAGCCCCATTATTCCCTCAAGTTTTCCAAACCCATATTGAAAATTTTGAGTTGGATGTGCTTCAGATTTCTTTACTGCCCAAAAACTGGTTCCAGAAACAAAAAGGTCAAACAAAGAATCAAGTGCAGATGCAAAAACCGCAAGAGACCCTGACACAAAGGCTACTATAGATTTTAATATAGTAAGACCTAGTGCAGTGCAAACAGAAAATAATGCAGCTTTTCGATTTATGCGAGCTCTGTTTTTTGTAGTCATAGCTATAATTAGTTTATATTTATTATTCAAAAATAAACAAAACATTTGCATTTGAAAAAATTATATTTACGATCCGGAACGTTAAAATTAAAACTTAAAAAAATGACAGGAATAAAATTTCTGACGGCTTTTGTTTTTGTAGGAACCTTTCTTGCTCTTAATTCGGCATATGCTTACTCAGAAGGGAGAGATGGTGATCGCATAAGAAATCCAAACACTGCTTTTGCTCAAAAAAAAGTAAATGCAAAACTGAATGAAGCTAAAAAAATGCGATACAGAAACTACTTTCAAAATAAAAATCGAAAACCATATCAACAAAATGTTCGATATCAAAAGGCTATTCATCAACAAAATCGAAGTTCTAATAATATTAGTACCCGATCAACCCGCATGAAGAGAAATGGAAGATATGGATCATTACCAAGTTACAATTACCAACGACCAAGTCGTAATATTGCCTACGAAAGAAGAAATTCTAAACAAACTTTTCGAGCAAGAGCTATTGATTATTACATACATGACGGAGAAGCTGGAACACCCGCGTTAAAATCAGGAGTTTCTTTTGATTCAGAACATAATGTTGAGCGAATACCATTACAAAGAACCAAAAGAAAACAGGTTGGCTCAATAATTTCAGCTGTTAGAAATGCACAAAAAAAGCTTTCTTCTTGGCATCGATCACCTTCTTCTGCTCCGCGCAAAAAGAGTCGTCAAAGATTTTCTTTTGAGCGATTTGGTCATCCTTTTATGCCTGTAGAAAAAGAATAAAAATTTGAATTATAGGAAAAAACAAATCTTCCATTAATAATTGATACAGGGAAGTTTCATCAACAAAAAACAGCATATATTTGTAATTACTCCAATCCCGTACTATGAGAAGGGTTCCGAATGTTTTCCACTCGAACCTTCAATCATCGATCGCTCAGGATTCTCATGTATTTCGGTTTGGCAAACACATTGATCCATTCAACAACGGTAAACGTCAGAAAATAAGGAATCCACGGATCTTTTGATTTGAAATTTTTTGGCATGCATTGATTTTAGCTTGTGCTGCTAAGGGTTCAAGTGGAAAACACTTGAACCAGCGCCAGCGCGCGGGTCGCTTTTAGTGATTGTCTTCTAAGTGGTCGCTCCCATTCAGACCTTTTACTTGCAAAATCAAACACAAGTCTCTATGTTTGAGTTGTTAATGTGGTTAGGCTTTATTTTAAAATAAACTAAACATTTGTTCGTTTTATTTCGTTACAAAGCCTTGACCATTAAAGGTGTTTTTAATTTTTGTAGTTAACAAATGGCTGAATCTGAGAACTCTGCATCAAAAACTATGCCAAATTCACCAGAGGCTGAACGATCTGTTTTAGGATCAATTCTTTTGGACAAAGATGCTGTTTTAAAAGTTTCAGACTTTGTTGAATCTGCTGATTTTTATCATGATCATCATCGATTTATTTATGAAGCGATTTTAGAACTTTTTCAAAGGTCAGAGCCTGTAGATATGGTTACCGTATCCACAAAACTTCAGTCGCAAGAAAAACTGGAGATAGTCGGTGGACCGGAGTATTTGGCGGAACTACAAAATGAAGTTCCGGTTTCCTCACATATTTTTCAATATGCAAAATTAGTGAAACATACAGCCACTTTGAGGAAACTAATAAAGGCCGGAAATGAAATCATGGGACTTGGATATGACACCAATAAACCCATTGAAGAATTATTGGAAAAATCAGAAAAACAAATTTTTTCTGTTTCTCAGACTTTTATAAAAGATAGATTTATTCCGGTAAAAGAAATTCTAGAAGCTAGTTATAAAAAGTTTTGTGAAATTCACGAGGACCCAGGACTCGCAACCAGAGGAAGAATTGCTTCTCAATACCGTGATTTAGATAGCAAATTAAATGGAGGGTTTAATGGCTCTGATTTAATAATTCTTGCCGCACGACCTGCTATGGGAAAAACTGCTCTGGCTTTAAATTTTGCTCAAAATGCAGCCATAAACCAGGGCAAGGCAGTGGGCGTGATCTCTCTGGAAATGTCAAAGTCTCAATTAGTAGAAAGAATGCTCTGTTCGCTCCTCCAAATCGAGTCCTGGAAACTACACAAAGGAAAACTAGAAGATTCTGATTTTGAAAAAATGGGCCCCGTCATGGACAAATTAGCGTCTGCTCCTATTTATATAGATGATTCGATGGGTAGCTCCATAATGGAACTACGATCAAAAGCTCGTCGTCTGAAAATGGAAAACGGTTTGGACATGTTAATTATTGATTACCTTCAGCTTATGGACGGAGGAAGTGGATCAAAATTCCAAGGGAACCGTGTTCAAGAAATTTCTGAAATATCTAGAGGATTAAAAGAAGTTGCAAGGGAGTTAAATGTTCCTGTCATTGCATTATCTCAGCTGTCGAGGAGTGTGGAAACTCGCCCGGACAAGCGCCCTATCCTCTCCGACTTGCGTGATTCAGGCTCCATAGAACAAGACGCTGATGCCGTAATGATGCTTTATCGTGATGATTATTATAATGAAGATTCAGAAGCAAAAAACCAACTGGAGATCAATGTCATTAAGCATCGTCATGGGGCCATCGGTCGAATAAACCTGCATTTTGATCGGAGCAAGATGGAATTTGCAAATTTGGATGTAGAACAACAAGTAGGGTTTTAACTCATTATCCCTTTTCTAAATTTTTCCAACAACGGAGTCATCTTTCTCTCCGGAATTTTGGCACTTTTCAAGCGTTTTGCAATTTCCTCATCAGACAATTTCACATTCAAAACTCGATTTGGAATATCAATTTCAATAATATCTCCATCCTGAATTGCCCCAATAGCTCCCCCTACATATGCCTCCGGCTGAATATGCCCAATACATGCCCCTGCTGTCCCTCCAGAAAACCTCCCATCAGTAATTAGGGCGACTCGTTTAAATCCTGCCCCTTTTATGGCGGATGTGGGAGTCAACATCTCAGGCATTCCTGGAGCACCAGCTGGCCCAAGATATCGTAATACAATCACGTCTCCTTCATTGATTTTTTCGGACTCAATATCGTCTAAAAGTGCTTGTTCACTTTCAAAAACTCTTGCTGGTCCTGTATGCACTAACATGTCTTGATCCACAGCTGTTTGCTTAATCACAGAAGAATCAGCAATGTTTCCTTTTAGGCAGGCAACGCCACCTTCTGAATAATAAGGATTATCAATAGGGCGAATTACTTGATCATCTAATACACTGGCTTCCTGCGCAATATCTTGAATACTATTTCCATTTATTGTGGATTCATTGTGCAAAACTTCTGCAAATCTATTCATGATGGCAGGAATACCGCCTGCTTTGTCCATATCTTCCATGACATGGGGGCCGGCTGGTCGTATGTGACAAATGTTTGGAGTATCTCTAGAAATTCGATCAAAATCATCCTCAGATAATTTTATGCCCAACTCTTGAGCCATTGCAATCAGGTGTAAGACTACGTTTGTAGACCCCCCTATCGCATTATCTATTCGAATTGCATTTTCAAACGCATTGGCCGTCATGATTTTTGATGGAACGTATTCATTGCCCATTTTTACCAATTCGACTATTCGTTTTCCAGATTCAAAGGCTTGTTGTTTTTTCTTTGGATCAATAGCTAATGTAGTAGCGCATCCGGTAACACTCATCCCCAAGACTTCAGTCATACAGGCCATGGAATTAGCGGTAAAAAGGCCCGAACAAGATCCGGCAGTAGGACAGGCTTCACATTCAATTTTGTACCCTTCTTCTGGAGATAGGTTGCCGGATTTTATTCCTCCTACTGCTTCAAACCCGGTGATCAGGTCGATATTTTTTTTATGATGCTTGCCGGATTTCATTGGTCCTCCTGTCAGCATGATGGCTGGTAAATCAAGTCGGCCTGCTGCCATTAACATTCCTGGAGTTATCTTGTCACAATTGGTTACTCCCACCCATCCATCAAAAGAATGAGAAAGCATCATTATTTCAATGTTGTCTGCAATATGATCTCGACTAGGCAGACTTAACCTCATCTCCACATACATCGCAATTCCATCACATACCCCAGGCACTCCCCACAAAAAAGGAACTCCTCCGGCTTCACGAATTCCACGCATAACTTCTTTTGCTAATACATCGAGATGAATATGTCCGGGAATAACGGTATTAAACGCATTTGCCACACCAATAAACGGCTTTTTAAAATCATCATCTTTGAGCCCACTTGCTCGAAGTAATGAACGATGTGGCAGGGTTTCTGTACGATTTTTTAGGATGTCGGATTTCATGGGAGATTGGAATATAATATACTAGAATGTGAAATATAGAGGAAAGATGTAAAAAATCAATTTGACACAAGCAAAAAAAAGAATATTAAACATGTACAGCATTTGAGAACCTGGCCCTGATTGGAGACAGGGTTCTCCTGAGAGATTAGTGTATGACTCCTGTCGGAACAAAACAAAGTTGGACTGCCTATCCTCGGACTGTAAGTAGTCTCTCAAAAGGAAGAGATAAAAAAAACAGATCCGAAATCTGATAAGATCCAACGTCGTCTTACCAGATTGCTTTTGTCCCTTTTTCCGAAGTACGTATTCAGGATAGGTTGTTTCTCCTGCACCTTTCTTTGGATCAAGAGTCCATCAACTCCAGGATCACAGATGATCTCGTGTCGGATCTTCCCAACCACGACCACAAACTCCGAGCCTGAGGCTCTATACCCAAAAGGTGGTCCGTGAAAGGAGATGTAGCAGAGGGAGTTAGGGGTGATCATAGAAAGAAGTGTGCACTTCTTTCTGTCATCCCTGCTCCCCTCAATTATACTCCGCCGCTTTTGAATTTTGGAATTTGTATAATGCTTCAGTCTTCGCTCTAAGAGCTACGACCGACAGGCCGAGCCTGTCTCAATTGAATCATAGATTGAAGATTGAACAAAAGCTATGGCCCGTCCGCCGTAATCCAGACTAGAAAGTACATTCTTTAATCAAGATTTTATATAAAGAAATGCAAGTACATAACTTTTGAACTTTGGAGGGTGGAAGCATAATACTCATAATTTTTAAGGGATAAAAATTAAATAGGCTAATCAAGTTCGCTCAAGATTTATGTTAGA
>CAZQFO010000060.1:0-11183 GCA_964592695.1 uncultured Candidatus Peribacteria bacterium | reverse complement strand
TTTCTATTCGTGTGTCAATCTTTTATTCTTTACATTGGTTTTTTGGGAGGATACATAATGATAATATTTTTTTAACCCTTCTTCATTTCCCATTGCAATTTTTTTTGATTTGCAAATTCCACATACAGCACGGCTTTTTCGTCGTACTTGTACTATCTTAGCAGGAACAGGAGCTCGACAATCCAAACAGTAAATAATAAGCTTAGATGTTGGCCATTTTTCTTCTGGGGTTTCATGGTATAGTTTTACAGCATTTTCGTTTAATATTACATGAACCGAATCAATCGCTTCATCTAGTTTAGATGTATCTACTTCTTCAGAAGCTTTACCAAACTTTTGAGCTTCATGGAGAAATGAATTCTGATCTTTTGGGTTGGACATAAAAAGGATATTTAATATAGTAAGTATTTTGAAACTAATTTTCTGAAATAAACAATTAACTAGGGTGACGTAGGTTGTGAGTTTTATGAGTCAATCTATTAGCCTTTAATCTTTGAATTTTTGTGGTTAAGAAAGGCTGATGTAACCACCCCTACCTGCAACACAAAAGTGCCATAAAAACCAAAACTGATTTCTGCTCCGTCAAATTCCCGAGAAACTGAATATAGGACTGACCACATCAGCACCAAAAAAATGATTTGTTCTATTCCAACGGCTAAATGCATTTTTGATTCCGATATTGGTAATTGTATATTTTTCCAATTAGCAAATTGATTTATATATAGTCCTACTATCAATAAAGATAACATGAAAATGAAGGTTCCAATTAAAAATCCATGTCCTTCGAATGCAGATTGGGAGGTAGGGATCTCGTATCCAGAAAAATCAGAAATTGTAAGCCAGGGAAAAAAGCATAAAAAAATGGTTATCAAGTGACACCAAAAAATTATTTGTTGTTCAAAAGAAATTTTTTTAAAATTTTTAATGATCTTTATGTGCTTCATTTTGCTATTAAGTTAAGCTTATTATAGTAAAAAAGGCAAGTAATTTAGTTGGATTGTTTTTTTTAAATATGGCAATATACACCTACGCTTTAAAAATTATGAGTATTATACTCGATAGCTTTTGTGGAATCTTCGTTCTCTGATTCAATGGATACAAGCTTCGGTGCATTATACAAAATTTAAATTTTAAAAATGGCGGAGTATATCATCCAGAATGCAACATAATTATAAAACATTTGTATTTGAGAACTATAAGATTGATACACAAGTAAAAAAAATTTATCTTTCGTATTCTTTTGATTCCAAAATTCATTTTACAGAAGAATTAGAATTGGAATTCGATTTTGTGAAAGACTATTCTCGTCAAGCTCTTGATAATGCTATTATTGGTCTTTGGATAATGGCTGGAATTTCTTATTTTAAAGCTGTACTTCCTACAAATATTCAATTTAAAAAAGGTGGAATATCAGAAAGGCAGAAATATTTTTTTGAAAAAACTTATCGATTAGGGTTAGGAGAGTTTTTTTATGAAAATAATATTTGTCCACGAGAGAAGATGAATTTTCCGATCCTATCAAAAGGGAATTCTGAAAAATGTTTTACCTCTGAAAAAATACCTGGCTTGTTCGGTTCGATTGTTCCGATTGGAGGAGGTAAAGATTCTCTCGTAACGGCAGAAATTTTAAAGAAATCAGGGGAAGATATTGAAGCCTGGACTGTAGGAGATAGAATATTGCTCAATAATTGCTGTGAAAAAATTGGAGTTAGCCAGCTGAAAATTATACGAAAAATCGATCCACAGATTTTTAATCTAAATGAAAAAGGGGCTCTAAATGGACATATTCCCATTTCTGCCATTCTTTCATTTCTATCTGTAATAACAGCAATTTTGCGAGGCAAAAAGAATGTTGTATTTTCAAATGAAAGTTCTGCAAATGAAGCTAATCTTGAATTTCATGGAATGCAAATAAATCATCAATATTCTAAAACTTTGGAATTCGAAAAGGATTTTCAATCTTATGTTCGGGATTTTATATCTCCTGATATAAATTATTTTTCATTTCTTCGTCCTCTGTCTGAACTCAAAATAGCTGAAATTTTTTGCGTTAACTTTTTTGAAAAATATCGAAGCATTTTCTCCTCCTGTAATCGAAACTTTCACATCACAAAAACCGAATCTCGAACCACGAATTTCGAACCACGAACCTGGTGTGGAATTTGTCCTAAATGTGTTTTTGTTTTTGCTATTTTTTCTCCATTTTTAGATCGAGAAAAATTAATCTGTTTATTTGGAAAAAATTTATTTGAGGATGTTCACTTAGAAGTATCATTTAATGCGCTTTTAGGGGTGTTCGGAAACAAGCCATTTGAATGTGTAGGGGAAATTGCGGAAGTGAGAAAAGCTATTTCAATGTCGAAAAAAACAGGAGATTGGCCAGAGCTCGATAAATTTAATTTTTTGGAACTGGATTATGATTATGAACAGTTTTCAGAGCATGCTATGCCAATATCATTCAAAAATTTATTGAAAAAATATATTTAGTGTATTAAATGTGGTTGAGTTTTTTAACAATAAAATCATGTCTGATACATCCCTTGGTACATTTTCCATCGAGGCAATGGCTGCAAACGATAAAGATGTGGATCCCGTGTTTGATATTATATATCATGTGCAAGATTCTGTAGAAAATTACGAACAATTTGAGGCTATTCGGTATATAAATATAAAAGAAAAACTAGAACCAAAAGAGGGTAATACTCAGAAATTTGTAAAGCTTGGAGAATTTAATTTCAAAGGAAATCCGTTTTCAGTTTTTCGAAAAACATCTCTGGCAACCACAATGTCTGGAGAAAATCAGACAACTGTATCTTATTCTGTGTTTCCTGGAAAAATAGAATTAAACAAGGGAATGCCTCCTTGTGAAGGGGCGATAATTCGTAATCAGTGGTATTGGAATGAAGGAGAAGATGTGGCAGAAAGTTTAATTCATTATGTAGAAGATATGCCAGATTCAGTAAGAACTGAAATGATGATATTGGCGATTGAAGCTTTGCAATCGCATAATATTCAAGGTTTTAAATTAGATACCCAGGATGAAGATACTATTATGTGGGCAGAAAAAATTGGATTTAATAATATCGATGGTGCATTTCTAAAAAAAATAGCTTAGAAATAAAATGAGATTGCACTCATCGTTAAAAATAATAGAATCTGAGTGATGCGATCAAATACATCTATTCGTTGGCATTCCAGAGCTGGACAAGGGGCTGTTACAGCAGCAGGTTTTTTTGCTGAAGCACTGGCTAGGCTTGGATGTCAAGTACAGAGCTTTCCAGATTTTGGTGCGGAAAAAAGAGGGGCTTCCGTAATTGTTTATAATCGAATTTGTAAAGGTGATCATGAGTTGGAAGATCCAGCTCATTTGATTCATTTGGATATGGTGATTCTTCTCGATCCAACACTAGTTGGTAATGAAATTAATTATGAAGATGTTTTGGAGGGACTCAGGCCTGATGGGATATTAGTAATTAATACGGCCAAAACTAAAAAGTCAGGTTTTAATGAAAAATTCAAGGGGACGATATTTCACATAAATGCTACACAAATCGCACTTGATACGATCAAGCGAAATATTCCAAATGTAGCTATGATAGGTGGTATTACGAAGATATTGGATATTGATTATGATCAGATGAAAACTTGTCTAAAAGAACATTTGTCAGTGCATTTTTCGAAGAAAATTGTTGAGCGAAATCTGAGAGGGTTTGAACAAGGGTATGGAGGGGGATTAAAAGTTAAAAATTAAGAATTAAAAATTGTTTACTATGTCAAAGTCAATCGAAGAACTACAAGTTGTTTATTCCAATCTTCCTCGTCCTAAATCTGGGTGGAAAGGATTAGAATTAGGTGGTGGAACTGTTAGTGACACTGGGAATTCAGAACTCTACAAAACTGGAAATTGGGTACCAACAAAGTTGAAATTTATTAAAGAAAACTGTATCAATTGTGGACTCTGTTGGCCAGTTTGTCCAGATGATGCCATTATTTTTGATAAAGAAGGAAATATGCTGGGGATTGATCTGGATCATTGTAAAGACTGTGGACTATGCACGGAAGCTTGTCCTCCAAATAAAAACTCCGATCCGGAAAAACGTTGTCTAGTGTTTGAAGATAATTATCGAGAGGACTTTTAAGTATGGAATTTTTGCGTCTAGTTATTAGATTTTAAAAAATCATGTTAAATTCAAAATTCACCAAATGCACCGAGGTTGTCATGGATGGAAATCATTCTGTAGCTGAGGCTTTGCGACAGATAAATCCTGATGTATTTGGATTTTATCCAATCACTCCCACTAGCTACATCGGCCAGAAGTTTTCAGAATTTGTGGCCAATGGAGTGGTAGATACAGAATATGTATCTGTTGAATCAGAGCATGCCGCAATGTCGGTGTGTGTAGGGGCATCTGCTGCAGGGGGACGAGCTGTCACAGCAACTGCTTCTCAGGGATTATTACTCATGACAGAAGTGCTTTATAATGCTGCCGGTATGAGACTTCCAATTGTACTGATCAATGGAAATAGATCTCTTTCTGCTCCTCTCTCGATTCATTGTGATCATGGGGATGCTATGGCTGTAAAAAGTTCAGGATTTGTGCAATTATTTGCAAAAAATGCACAAGAAGCCTATGATTTTATGTTGTGTTCAAATAGGATTGCAGAAGATCCGAAAGTCAGAACACCGCTTATGATGGCAATGGATTGTTTTCATACGACACATACAGCTATGAATGTGTTGATCGAATCTGATAAGGATGTTCAGACATTTGTAGGCGAGCCCATAATAGTTAATCCATTATTGGATATAGAAAACCCCGTTTCTCATGGGAATTTTGATAAACCAGACTTTTATATGGAGCATATGCGAGCACAACTAGAGGGACAGCTCAATGCCGAACAAGTGATTCGAGATGTTTTTTCTGATTTTGCAGAAATGTTTAAACGTGGGTCTGGTGATCTCTTGGAAGAATATCAAACCGATGATGCCCAAATAGCTATCATAGTAATGGCATCAGCATCAGGAACTGTAAAACGGGCGGTCGATTTACTTCGAGAAAAAGGCATCAAAGTAGGAGTAGTTCGACCAAAAATATTTAGACCATTTCCAGGAAACGATTTAAAAACTAGTTTATCTCGATTTCAAAAAGTTCTTATACTAGATCGCACTACTTCTGCTGGGGCTATGTGGGGGCCTTTGGGGACAGAAGTGTCACAAATATTTATCAATGAAAAAAATGCTCCTGAAATGAAAAATGTTATCTTTGGGCTTGGGTCAAGAGAAACAAGTTTTGAGGATTTTGCGAAGGTTATTGAGAAATTTGATGATCTGCCGAATGATCAACCTGAATGGATTAATTTGAGAGAATAAAAATAAGTTGAGAGAGTTAGCAATAAAGCCTTGAATATAGCCACGAAATATACTATATTTAGATCGTGTAACTCTCAATAAAATGATATCTTTTGATCAAATTTTTCATCTTATTATTCCAGTAAAAAGTTTTACAAACTAACCTTCATCTCTAAAATTCGAAGCATGATTGGCGCAGATGCACTACTTCAACGACTAATTCACCATGGGGTAAAACAAATTTTTGCTTATCCTGGAGGGGCGGTCCTTCCGATTTATGATAGGATGTCGTCTCATAGTATCAAAAGAATTCTTGTTCGAAATGAACAAGGTGCGGCTTTTGCTGCACAAGGGTATTCAAGAGCAACTCAAGAAGTAGGTGTGTGCTTAGCCACCTCTGGTCCTGGCGCCACAAATCTGGTTACGGGTATCGCAGATGCTAAACTTGATTCAATTCCAATGATAGCTATCACTGGAAATGTTTTTCATCAACTTATTGGTTCTGATGCTTTTCAGGAGACCGATATAGTCGGAATTTGTGAACCTATTGTCAAGCATTCGTATTTTGTAGAAAAAGCAGATGATCTTCCTCGTATTATTGCAGAGGCGTTTCATTTGGCATTAAGTGGCCGTCCTGGTCCCGTCCTCATCGATATACCAAAAAGTGTTCAAATAGAAAAGGTGACCATGGAAATGGCTAATAAAATAAATATTGATGCAGATTTTCCTTTCGATTTACCCGGATATTTTCCTCTGGTAGATAAGGATTTATCTGACATTGAAAAAATCACGCAATTTATTTACGAAGCAAAACAGCCTGTAGTAATTTTTGGACATGGAGTAGTTCTTTCTAATGCAACTGAAGAACTCAATCAATTTTTGAAAAAATCTAATATTCCAGCATGCTGGACACTTCATGGTATTGGAGTGATATCTCCTGATTATGAACAGGCTTTGGGAATGCTTGGGATGCATGGTACAGCAACAGCTAACTATGCTGTGCATAATGCCGATCTTATTCTCGGTATTGGGGTTCGATTTGATGATCGGATTACAGGAGTTCTTTCTGAATTCCAAAAAAATAATAAAATCGTTCACTTTGATATAGATCCTTCTGAGTTTAATAAAATTATAAAAGTGGATGCTAAAATATGTGGAGAAATTAAAGAAACACTTCCCAAGTTAACGCATAAAATTGAATCATCTGATTTCAAAGACTGGAATGCAGAGCTTCTTTCTAAAAAGGTAAAATGGCCACTAGATACAGGTAAACAAGGTAAATTAACTGAAATATCTGTGATTGAAGAAATCAGAAACATAATAGAAGAAGATTCAATTATAGTAGTAGATGTAGGACAACATGAGATGTGGACAGCTCAAAGAGGGTTAGTCAAAAAACCAAGAAAATTTTTAGCTAGTGGTGGATTGGGAACTATGGGGTTTTCTTTGCCATCTGCTATGGGAGCGTCTTTTTCTGGTTATGAAACATGGTCTATTTCAGGAGATGGTGGAATTCAGATGAATATCCAGGAGCTAGGTACAATAGCTCAGGATAATATTCCAGTAAAAATTGTGATACTAAATAACGGATTTTTGGGAATGGTACGTCAATGGCAGGATCTTTTTTATAATAAAAACTATGTTGACACGCCTATGTGGAGTCCAGATTATGTAAATCTTGGTGAATCATATTCAATTCCAAGTTTTCGTGCAGATAATCTCAAAGATGCTCATGAGTTGATTCAAAAAATGAAAAAACATGATGGACCGATTTTAGCAGAATTTGTGGTAGAAAGGGAAGAAAATGTGTTTCCGATGGTTCCGGCGGGAGATCATTTGGGGAATACTTTGTTGAATGCGAGAGATAAGATATCAGATTGATTATATTTTTTGTTTCTACATCTTCTCTGGAATCTCAATCCCCAATATTCCCAATCCAGTTTCAAGTACTTCAAATACTTTTTTTGCCAATGCTAATCGAGCCATTTTTAAATTTTCTGTTTTAGCATTGAGAACTGAATGTGTTGTATAATAACTTGACCAGGCCTGGGCTAATTCTAAAAGATATGTGGCAATATATGTTGGGTTTTTATTTTCTGCGGCTTTTTCAATTGTTTTTTGGAATTCGAGGATTTTAATGCCGAGTGGTTTTTCTGGGACACCTAATTCGATACAATCTGCATCAGGATGATCGCAATTGACTATTCCTGCTGTTTTGGCTTTTTTGAATATTGATTGCAATCTCACTCCTGCATACTGCAAATAAGGTCCGGTAGCTCCCTCAAATGCAATTGAGTCTTTTGGGTTGAATGTAACGGTTTTTCGTGGACTGGTTGATAATAAATAAAACTTCCATGCAGCATTCATGATCTGTTCGGCTGTTTTCTTTTTTTCTGATTCAGACAACTCGGGATTTCTTTTTTTAATTTCTACTAATGCCATATCTGATAGTTCATCCATCAAGTCATCAGCATCTACTACTGTTCCTTCTCTGGATTTCATTCTTCCATTTGGGAGATTCACCAAGCCATAAGAAAGATGAAAGAGATTATTTGGCTTGATCAAACCTAGTTTTTCTAGACATAGAAAAAGTACTTTGAAATGATAATTTTGTTCGTCAGCCACAATCCAAATTTGTTGATCTGGTGTATACTCTTTTTGTTTGAGTAAAGTCGTAGCAATGTCCTGGGTCATATATACTGTTGTTCCATTTGAACGTAGGAGTACTTTTTCATCCAATCCATCTTCTGTAAGGTCTATCATAATGGCCCCTCCTTTCTTTTTGAGAATGCCTTTTTTTAATCCATCCAAAACGTATTCTTTTCCTTCTTTGTATAGATCTGATTCATAATATTTTTTATCAAATATAATTCCTTGGCGGTGATAGGTTGTTTCGTAGCCATCATATACCCATTGATTCATTTTTTTCCACAATTCATGAACCTTATCGTCTCCATCTTCCCAATCTACAAGCATCTGTTGTGCTTGATCGATTAAGGTCGGATCTTTTTTTGATTCTGTGTCAAATTTAACGTAGTATTTTCCTACTAAATGATCACCTTTCATTTCAGATGATTCTGGAGTTTCTCCCTCTCCCCATTTTTTATATGCCAACATGGACTTACATATGTGTACTCCTCGATCATTAATAATTTCTACTCGTATGATTTTGGCTCCTGATTTTTCCAGGATATTTGGAACAGAAATTCCCAGAGCATGATTTCGAATGTGACCGATATGAAGAGGCTTATTTGTATTTGGACTAGAGAATTCTATCATTATTTTTTTGCCTTTCATTATTTCGGAATTTAGTGGCGCATTTAGTACAGATTGAAAAAATGCTGTATTTGAAAAATATAAGTTCAAATATGGTCCCACGATTTCTGTTTTTTCAATAACATCACATTTTTCCAATATTTCAGCTATTTCTTTCGCTATGATCGGGGCAGTTTTTTTTAATTCTTTTGTTAGTTCAAAAAATGACATTGCCAGATCTCCATTTTGTCCTTTTGGTACGGCTGAGAACTGTGTCTGATAGGCATAATTAGCATTCCAGCTTGATGTGAGGTACTCGAGAATGAGTTTTTCCATTAGAGTATATTTTGTTAATAATTATTGATGATCATCATGCAGATATTGTTGAATACATCTAAATCCTACTGATAATCCTTATTTTTTGCAAACGGGTTTGTATTGTCTTCTTATTTATGCTATAATAATCGGATAATTAGTATCCAAAAATGCTACGTCCTACACCTCGGCCCAGACCTCTTAAAAAAACACGACATTGCGAATCCTTGTCAAACCAAAACGTAGAAAAGAGTAAATGTATAAATGTTACCAAAAAAAATATAGATAAACTATCAGATCAAACGATTCGTATTCAAATAATTAAGGAGATGGAAAAAGCTGATTTTTCAATGCATGTTGATGCACAGTCAATCAGAAACAAACTAAACAATTCAGAAATTATAGAATCATTGATCAAACTAAAAATAGCAGGTATTAAAGTTGATCGAGAACTGATTGAAAACATTATTCCCCAAAAAATTAATGATGATTTTATTAGTGCTTTTATCTATCTTCAAAATAATGGAATCAATGTGACGGCTTCATTAGTTGATTTTATTGAATGGGAAAAAATTTCACCTCAATATTTAAAAACAATAGTTCAATTGAAAGAATTAGGTGTCAATGGGACTGAGGCTGTTTTATTTCCATCAGAAAAAGTTACTTATCAATTTACACAAGTTTTACATCGACTTCTAAATGGAGGGTTTACATCTCATGATGAAGATTGTCTAGAAGATGAATTCAGTTCTTATAATTTTTTTTATGATCCTAAAAAACTAATTTCTATAAAAAATGCGCCACATGCGACTTCATCATCAAGAAAGCTTCTAACAAAATGGATCACTCCTTTACTTCTTTATGCTGTGCGAGACATAAATGATCTACATGATGAATCAGATAGCAAACGTATAGAAGTAATTAAAGATTATCCGGTAGAACTGATTTATGAAACTATCGTCCTGGGAAATGAAGAAGTGTTTACATCAACCTTCAAAATCCTCTTTGATCAAGCTCTAATACCGAAACTAAAATCCCATCCTGAATACAAAGGAAACGGATACGAATTATTAAACAAATTAAATTTCGAAGGTATGCGAGTATTCCTTCGAACCTGTGCACAGTATGACAAGCTGGATAGATTTTTATCAACCATGACATCTGTCCAACAAATAGAAATACTTGAGAAATTTTCAGAGAATTTAGATATCACAAATAGACCATTAGCCGAAGCAGTAACTTTAGGCGAATCGTTTAATATATTAAAAGGAAAAACTGAGACGTTGCAAATACTTGAATCAAAAATTAAAAGTGAATATGAACGATTTGAAAAATCTAATCCGGATACAGCAAAATTATATGGATTGATCGCTAGTATACATGCAAATGCATCTATTAGTAATCAATCTTGGTTTCGCGAAATGCAAAAGAAATATATACTTCCAGATTTATCACAAATTGAATCAAAAGAACTATTTAATCAGAAAAAACTAAATATTCAGCAACATTTTTTTTATGATGATACTATGGGAGAAGAATCATCTCCAAATAAATGGGATGGGCATAATTCGTTTCGGCATTTTGTCGAACACTATGGTGGTCGTGTCCAGTGGAATAAAACTGGTAAAAATATCCAGGTGAGTGGGAGAGGTAAGGATGGTTGGAAAATTGAAGACAGAGGTAGTTATGTTCTCCTTAAAAAAACAGAAAAAAATGGAAGACGAATGGAAATCTACGCTAATAAGCCGGATCATGAGGAAGATGGGACAGCAGATATTCAGAATAAATTTGAAGATATGAATCTCCAATCTATTGTGGTTGTTCATCGGGGACATAGTTATCATGTTAAAAAAACCATTGAGAAGATTCCTGATATTGCTCGTATTGTAAATTTGGGCTCTTGTGGTGGATTTAATAATATAACATCTGTATTAGAACGGGCTCCAGATGCTCATATACTGGTGACAAAGGGAATGGGAAGTATGTTTGTGAATGATGTATTATTTAAACAAATAAATGAGCAGATTTTATCTAATCGAAGTCTTTATTGGTCAACGGTATGGAAAAAAGCCACTAGAGATTTTAAATTGGATAAATCAGTAAAGGGAAAAAAAGCGGCCAGATATTTCAAAAACTATGTTGCTCCTCATCAGAATATAGGGACACAGATTATTAGAGCATACAATGATTTTTCGTCTGTTTAGGGGGGTGGAAAAAAATAAAATCCCCAGGTTTTCATCATAGCTTCACATCATCTAAATTT
>CAZQFO010000059.1:0-11475 GCA_964592695.1 uncultured Candidatus Peribacteria bacterium | reverse complement strand
CACGCTTTTTGGTTTCTACATAACCACCTGGCACAGGATAAAAGGAATTACCCAAAATATATAAAAATGTATTGACTTTTCTGTAAAAATGACATATAAAAAGTGCACAACAAAATAAATCCAAAAAACGGAAACACAAATAACACTAAATTTGATAACCGTTTTTTTTATGCATCATTTTTTATCTATTATTTTCGCTTTTATACTGTTCACGTCTGGATTTGCACATCCGATTCGCTCTGACATTACACCAATTAACATCAAATCAGATATTTCTTCTGAACATGAATCTAAAAGTGTAAATTTTCATTATTCATCTCCTTCTGTTGCTACAAGGTTAAGGCAACATTTTTCAGTTACTCGACGAATCAGATTTGCCGCATCAAACAGGACTGTCAGATTAGCTCTTCGTACCAGGAAGATTCGCCCTTTTCCAAGAATAGATAGGGTAAATAATGAACGTTGGAGTGGACATTTATCTGCTACTAATTTCCACACAGATTCAGATAAAAAATCACTTATTAATTATAAAAAATCTATCCAAACTGTAATTAAGGGTATGCCATCAAAACATACTGAACATCTCCAGGAATTAGAAATCCGAAATGAGTCTCATTTTTCACGTGGAATGGCAAACTCAAAAAAGATGATAATTCACACGGGTACTATTGATACAGAAAAAGAACTTATGGCTATATTTCTTCATGAATTAGGACATGTGGTTGATTTGGGACTTCTAAAGTCCTCAGAAAAAGGTCGTCTTACTAATTTTTATGATGGTACCACTCCTATTCTTTCTGATGATCCAAGTCTAAAATATTATCGTATATCATGGAAAAATGCTGAAACAAGAAAGAAGCATACAGAAAGAAAAGACTTTATCAGTGGATATTCTATGACTAATCCGTTTGAAGACTTTTCTGAGCATTATCTTTTTTACCGTTTACATGGTGACAAATTCAGATATGCAGCAAAACATTCTACAATTCTAAAGGAAAAGTATAATTTCTTTCGATATCAGGTATTTGAAGGACAAGAGTTTCAAACCACTAAAGGTGATGAGAGATTCCTTCCAGGATTGATTTGGGATACGACACTTGTGGATTTTGATAAATCGGATTTGTTGGTGAGTGGGTAATGAAAATAGATTTGTATTTCTACCAGATCTAGTTTGTATGAAATACATTATTAGCTGATCCGATTAACCAGCAGATATAACATACATATTTGTTTTTCTCATACTCAAAAAAACATCCACATCTAAATTATTTTTTGCAAAAATTCTGGTTGTGATTAGAATGGCGTTTGTGAGCAAAAAAATTAATTTTTTTTAATTATTGGTCTTTAATTTTTAATTTTAATTATTCATGTCAAAAAACCTTGTCATAGTCGAGTCACCAGCAAAAGCTAAAACCATTGAGAAATTTTTGGGTAAGGATTTTACGGTTAAATCAAGTTTTGGTCACATTCGTGACCTTCCGAGAAGCACGATGGCTGTTGATATAGAAAAAGACTTTTCTCCGTCTTATGAAATATCTGAGGATAAAAAGAAAACAGTGACAGAACTAAAGAAATTTGCCAAAAAAGCAGAAACTATTTGGCTCGCATCCGATGAGGACCGCGAAGGAGAAGCTATTGCTTGGCATCTGTCTGAGGCATTAAAATTAAAACCCCAGAATACAAAAAGAATTGTGTTTCATGAAATCACCAAATCTGCTATTCTGCATGCCATAGAGACTCCTCGAGATATTGATCAGCATTTAGTTGATGCGCAGCAGGCCCGAAGAGTTTTGGACCGACTAGTGGGATATGAACTATCCCCTGTACTCTGGAAAAAAGTCCAACCAGGTCTTTCTGCTGGTCGTGTTCAATCGGTTGCCGTTCGACTGATAGTAGAACGAGAGAGAGAAATTGAAGCTTTTGAGTCACAATCTACATTTAAAATCATTGCTGAATTTGAGGTCCCGGGAAAAATTAAAAATTCTGATCCGGTAATATTTCAAGCTGAATTACCTACTAAATTTAATTCGATAGAAGAAGTCCGTGAATTTCTTGAAAAAGTCATAGGCGCTGATTTTTCAGTAAAAAGTATTCAAAAGAAGCCGGGGAAAAAGTCCCCTTCTGCCCCTTTTACTACTTCAACCCTACAACAGGAAGCTTCTCAAAAACTTGGTTTTTCAGTAAAACAAACCATGGTCGTGGCCCAAAGACTGTATGAATCTGGTAAAATTACCTACATGAGAACGGACTCAGTAAATTTGTCTGATACGGCTGTAAAACAAGCCGAAAATGAGATTATCAAAACATATGGAAAAGAATATTTCAAAGCTAGAAAATTCAAAACGAAGTCTTCAAATGCACAAGAGGCCCATGAAGCTATCCGCCCGACTGATTTATCTGTAGATGAAGTAAAGGGTGAACGTAATCACCAAAGACTATACGACCTTATTAGAAGAAGAACTATTGCCTCTCAAATGGCAGATGCAAAACTGGAAAAGACAACTGCAAAGATCAATATATCTACAGTTGATGAAGAATTAGTTGCTTCTGGTGAAGTCATTGTATTTGATGGTTTTTTAAAAGTGTATAAATCAGCAGAATCTACTGGTGAGGAAAAAATGCTCCCAGCTCTTACCGAAGGACAAGAACTAGACTTTAAACAGATGATTGGAAAAGAACAGTTTTCCAGGCCTCCTTCTCGATTTACGGAAGCGAGTCTGGTAAAGAAATTGGAAGAATTGGGAATCGGAAGACCTTCTACGTATGCTCCTACAATTTCAACTATTCAGGATAGAAAATATGTTGAAAAAAGAGAGATTGAAGGAAAGGAAAGAATTTTAAGATCATTAATCTTGTCAGATGATAAAATAGAAGAAGCTGACAAGACAGAAATCACAGGTACCGAAAAATCGAAACTTTCTCCTACTGATATTGGAGGGATTGTATCTGACTTCTTGGTAAAGCATTTTGAGGAAGTTGTTGATTATAAGTTTACAGCTACGGTTGAGGAAGAATTTGATGCCATTGCCTCAGGGAAAAATGTATGGAACAAAATGATTGGAATATTTTATAAGCGATTTCATAAAACCATTGAAAAAGCGGCTGATATTTCTCGTGAAGAAGCCTCTCAGATTCGGGAACTAGGAGCTGATCCCAAATCCGGAAAGCCAATGTCGGTCCGTATTGGACGATATGGTCCATTTGTACAAATCGGATCAAAAGAAGATGAGGAAAAACCCAAATTTGCTAGTTTGCTACCCGGTCAAAGAATGGATTCTGTAACGATGGAGGAAGCTCTTGAATTATTTAAATTACCAAGAAAACTCGGTGTCACAGAAGAAGGCGAAGAAATCACGACAAATTTTGGACGATTTGGTCCATATGTAAAATTTGGAAGTACGTTTGTTTCAGTAAAAGACGAAGATCCAATGACAATTACGCTTGAAAAAGCTTTAGAATACATAAAGGCTAAAAAAGAATTCGAAGCAAATAAGGAGATTCAAGCTTTTGAAGGGAGTGACATTCAGGTACTTAACGGTAGATATGGACCGTATATAACTAACGGAAAAAAGAATGCCAAAATCCCTAAAGACAAGGAACCGAAATCTTTAACACTTAAGGAGTGTGAAAAATTAATAAAAGACGCTCCGGAAAAAAAACGAGGATTCAGAAAGAAGAAGTAAGGACTTCAACGTTAACTTTGTGCAATAGATGCCTCTAACGTAACTATTCCATGAAAATCAAGCAAAGGTCTCAATAAAGCGATCAATACTATCATGTCTGCACTTCGACCTTAGTGGCACTTTTCCCGAGGACTCCCTGTGGTCGTCCTTGCCTGTCGGTCGAATCTCGTAGAGCGAATACTGATGAAGTGCCGAGAATTCAATCCCCTTATGTCGTACTGGATAATTACAAAAAAACTACAAATCAAGTATGATCTTCGGCATCAGTTGCGCTTTTCTTGAGGTCTTACCTCCCTCTAACTACAACTCATAATCATCCCCCATTCCTTTCCTTTTTTTGCCTAATTGCGTAAGAGCCAAAAACATACCAGCTACTACTCCAAGAGAAAACATGATCAACAATGCCAAGAATAATGAATGTACATACGTAAACAAAATCAATACTGAATACTTAACCATTATGTTTTCAAAACAGATAATCAATGCGATTATAGTTACAATACCAGAGATCCAAAGGTAAGCTTTTTTCATGAGTTTATTTTTAAGTTTATCTAAATATTAAGTCCTGATACATACTTGTCAATTCTCATATCGATGAGAACTTTTCTCAATTCCGAATCAAAATTAATCGAATTATTTTGTTTTAAACGATCCTCAATAATCCTTTTTGCACGGTCAATTTCATCTTTATTGAGTTCAATGTTTTCTTTGTCTACTATTTTGGTAAGACCTAACAATGCTTTAAATTCATTTTTTGATTGTGCCTCGAACATAGATTTAATTTCCGATTCATTTTTCCCCATTTGATTCATATACGATACCGGATCTGCTCTATATTCAGGAGAAGATTTAAACCTCTCCATTTTTCCATTAACCTCTGCAGATATCCAAGATTCAGGAAGATCAATTTTTGTTATATCGGCAATTTTTGCTTGATAATCATCCATTGATTTCTTTTTTTCTGATCTTTCCTTATTGTCTTTTACTAATTCTTCAATATCCTTCCTTAGATTCGCTACCGTAGTTTTTTTCCCGGCAATTTTTTCAGCCATATCGTCGTCAAGGTTTTTAACAGAAATCTCAGCCACCTGATGACAAGTAAAATCAAACGGTATCCTCTTCCCTGTTAAGTTCTTTATTGGGTAATCATCTGGAAATTTTACTAATACACCTTCTTTCTTTTCTCCTGGCTTCATTCCTAAGATGGCCTTTTCAAACTCTTCTATGAAATGGCCAAACCCTAACCGCACTTTCATGTTTTTTCCCTCTGTTTTATCAATAACCTTTCCATCCGCATCCTTTCCTGAAAAATCAACTTCGACTTCGTCTCCATTTTTCGCCCCTCGTGTCACCTCTACTCCCCCGCCTTTCTGAGTAATAAGTGTTTCAATTACGTCATCGATTTCTTTTTTTGTAACTGAAATTTTTGTAATTTTGGGCTTCAATTTTTTGTAATCTCCAAGTGTGATCTCTGGATAGACCTCTACTTCCACAGAAATTTCACATGGTAATTTTTCCGGATCAAAATTGCTCAGTTTTGGAGGCGAAAGTGGAGACAGTTTATTGGCATCCAAAAATGCAACGTATTTTTTATTAATAGCCCTGCTCGCAGTTTCTGTTAAAAATACTTTTGAATCAATGTTTTTAATAATTATTTCATCTGGCACTCGCCCCTTTCGAAACCCCTTTATATTAATGTTTTTTCGAAAATATTCGATTGCAGCCGGTTTTGTTTTTTTTAAATCCTCATCTGTAATAGAAATAGAAAAAACTACTTTTGAGCCGGGAAGTTTTTTAAAATTAGACATGCTTAAAAATGAAATTTTACTCTTACGGGTACATTTTACAAACATGATTCATTTTTACAAATGATTTTATCTGATGTAGTGTTATTATAGAGTGTGCATTCACATAATTTTGCATAATTAAGCACAATAAAACTATCTTTTTTTGCCGTATTTTATGAAAAAAATTATAATCTTAATTGCTTTAACGTTTACTTTCTCAACTTCTGAGGCTATATCAACTCAAAAATGGGAAAAAGTCTGGTCAGAAAAACCTCTAGATAATCAACATATCCTCCTATACGATGGAAGAATCATAAAACTAATTGGAATTACTCCACCAGATATCAATAGCAATGCCCCTCATGATTATTGTTATGCAAGACCAACTTTTCGAATACTAAAAGAACTTCTCAATAACAAGGAAATCAAAATTCACAAAGACCAGGAATCACGAAACACTGATCGCAAATACCCCAGGCATGTTAAATTGCCTGATGGTCAAAATCTGACAGAATTTATGCTCAAAAATGGAATGGGGAAATTTAAGTCAGATTCCCATAATACTAAGTATGATAAAAAGTATCAAAAAGCGGAATCCATTGGAAAAAAGAATCAAGTAGGCATATGGGGGGATTGTGGCAAAAACAAATACTTAAGAATTAGAAAACTCGGAAGCCAAGCTTGGAATTATTTTCGTAAGCAGTTTGGAAATTTTTTGGCCCCTGTTTCTTCTGGTAGAGTCAAAAAAGTTCTGTCGGGAACAAATTTTATACTTGAGAATGGAATCGAAATATCACTTATTGGAATTCAGGCCCCCTCCTCCAAAGACTCTCGAAAAGGCTTTTCCTGCTTTGGAAAAGAGGCCAAAAATTACTTGGAAAAATTAATTTTAGGAAAAAATATAATTCTTAGAAAAGATCAATCCGGACAAGATTTGTCTAAAACTTTAGACAGGTATGTCTTTATTCCAAAAACTAAAACCAGTCCAGAAATATTTATCAATAAGAAAATGGTCAAGGATGGGTACGCTGGAAGTCATTGGGTGGGGAATTTACGTTATTTTCAATCCGAAATCGACCTGGCTCAAGATGAAATTTACAATAATCCAAATGGAGCTTGGTTACATTGTATTAGTGCCATAATCTCTAACAATTCAACTACTAATCAAATTAAATCAATAAAACTAGATTACGATCCTGATTGTCCAATCAAAGGAAACATCTCTGGCAGTAAAAAATCCCCGATCAAAAAATATCATACGCCTGCATCTGGTTGGTATCAAAGAGTTAAACCAGAACGATGTTTTGATACCGAAGAGGAAGCATTTTCCTCAGGGTTTATAAAGGTAAAATAAACACTCTAAAAATTGATCATCTGTGTTTTAGGGATCTAGAAAAAAGATAAGCTAAAATGATAGATCTTCGCCAAGATGCGATTTTCATTGGACTCCTTGGCTGATAAATCAGCCTTCGTCGTTCATGAAAATCGCAAAAACTACAACTTTAGTTTTTTTTACTGGTACGTCATTGGAGTAATTACTTAAAGTTTATTTGATTTCATCTTCAATATCTGCTATAATGAGTTGATTTAATCACTCATAAATGAAATTTTTGTATCAGAAAAAATCGGTAATACCTCAAAAAACAATAAATTTAGAGACAGAAATGAAATACGAAGATGAAATTTCGTCTCTCAATGAGACTGAATCAGAAGATCCGAATAAGGAAGATGTAGTTCATACGGTAGATGTAACTCGACAAAAGGTAACATCAGAACTTATCCATCAATCTCAAGCGATTGCCTCAAACGAAGCAGCAAAAATACATAGCACAATTGATACAAAAAGAACTGAAAGAACACGTTTAATTCGAGAAGCAGAAATTGCAACCATGGGAATTTTATCTCGTCTTTTTCCTGCAAAAAAACTATGCAAACAAACTGCCGAAGAAATTTTAGAACAGGAACCACTAACCGGACATGCAAATGATATAAATTATTTATTATCAAATTTACGGTAATCTTTGAACTATGAAATCCAGCTACAATCGAAGTATTTCGCTTGAACCCACACAACAAGAGAGTGTGGAAAAAGTAACACAGTTGAATAGTATTGAAGTAAACCAACAAAATCAAGATGATGAAATTGCAGAAAGAACGTATAAAGATTTTCACATTGCAGGCCCCAAGAGTATTGTAACACAAATAAGTCGAAGAGCTGAACCAATGGATTGGTCCGCTGCTATTCGATATTCACGAGAACTAATAGAAGATGGTCATAGTGACTGGAGACTTCCAACTCTTGATGAGATGTCACTTTTTGTGGACCTTTTAGATGACGATAAATTTCACTGGACTAGATCTATTCGCGATGTAAATCCGGGTACGTGGGTCGCAATGCGTCTTTCTGATGGAAACTGGTACTCTAGTCACTTTTACAACGATTTGTATGTCCGTTGTGTTAGATAATTTATGTTTCGAAAAATTTCATTATTGTAAAGTTTTTTCTAATTCCTTACACATAATCATCTTTCGTTATTTTGAATAGATAAAAATACAAAGAAAGATTTGCATAAATATTTTACCCATGAGATACTGTGTTGGATTCCATGGAAATGTACTAGAATATAAGCTGTATAAAATCTACATTTTCTGAGATATTGTAAAAAAAGTAAAATAAAGATTAAATTATAAAAAAATGCTCCCAGATTTACCAAAACAAGATACAAAAAAAGATGGTATTAGTCCAAAGTCATTGAATTCTTCTAAGCCTCTAGTGAAATCGGGTTCAAATAAAGAAAAAGTTGTTACAAAAAGGCGCAGTGGACCAAGCATGTTTGGAAAAGTCGGATTCCAGATGGTTAGGCATACATCAACTTTACTTTTTATAGTAGTTGTCCTAGCGATGGGAGCTTTTTACGTTGATCTCCATAACAAAAATAAGTATCTATCGATTATTGGAAGAGATAATACATTCAAGATCCACCAGGCGAAAAGTAAAGAAAATGAAGGGCTTAATAGGGATCTTGATAGTATAAAAAGTCGTGTAGCTCGTTTAGAAAAAAAAATTGAAAATAAGGATTACTATGAACACAAGACAAAAACAGACAAAATTAAGTCAGAGATGCTAGAATGGGTAGATCGTGTTGAAAAAGTAGAATCTGAGTTTAGCGATCTAGCGTCCACTGATACAGACGACGGTGTCGAGACAGCAAATAGTGAAGATGAGCCAGAAGAAGTTGTCATATATGGGATCATTGATACCATTAATCGAGTAGAAGGATACTTTAATTCGGATAGTTATCGGCATCAAATATTATCCGGTAATCTAGTAAATGTTGATAAGGTTTCTGTTACGAGAAAGAAGATTAGTTTCACTACTAGTTTGAGTAACCTTTTTGGTAAAACGTTTTACTTAGGAACGGAATTTATTGAAATGATTAACTCATTACCTTTTTATAAGAATGCATCAGTTACATCCTTTACTCGTAAAATTTCAAAAGAAGGGGACGAAGAAATGCAGATGTCTTTAAATGTTGGTATTCAGCTCGAGGGAGAAAAGGATCCTGCAGATAAATCTATTGAGCAATTGAGAGAAGAACTAGATTATGATAAGGCCCAAATTGAAGAGGCTGAAGTTCAAATTGAAGCACTCTCTTTCTTTCATCAGTCTCTTCGTATTGAAGCAATTCAACAAGGCACTTCTAAGGCTCGAGAAGTAAGGAGACGTAGAATTGCTCCCTCTAAATAACAAAAAAAATGGATATACTTAAAAATGTCAAGATCGGCAAAGTCTCATCAAGGCGAGATATTATGGAATACTCTCTAGTTCCTTGGGTAGGTTTGATTATACTGTCTTTGGTTATAATATATTTCAATATTAAGCCTAAATACGAGGAATGGACTAGAATGAAAAATAAAATCACAGTATATGATGCACAAAGGTCAAAAATAAAGAATGAAATTCGTGCAAATGATGAAAGAAAGCGAGTGCGTCAAGGAGAGTATGATAATGCAAGAAGAGAAGTTCAGATTATTGAAGACCAACGTCTGCCAAGCAAAATTGATATACATAAGTTAACTCGTGTCCTTGAACTTTATGCGATTCAATTAGAAGTACTAGATACTGAAACCCGGGACTCAATATTTCGCTTAGATGGACTGACTTTTACAAAAGGAGTTCGAAAAAAGGACTCTAGCATTACCTCCAATCCTGTAAAAATGTCATTCGTGTCCGACAGGGAAAACCTAAATGAATTTATTTGGTTTCTTCAAAAAGGAGTTCTTGCAGAGAGACTTCAAGAAAAAATAAAGTACATGTATGAGATACAAGACAAAATCAAAGTTGATCCTGACTCAGATTTGATAGATGATGATGAAGGCGTCGATCAAATAGTATTAAATGAGGATACTTTGGGAGAAGACGGTGAAGCCAACTCTATGATTCTATTGGAAGATATTATATGGGATGCTCCTGAGCTATTATTCTTGGATAATAACTTGCTTCCTTTGGCTCATATTGATTCCATCAATATAACTCCTGATAAAGATGATGAAAATATTCTAAGTGTTAAGTTGGGAGTGTTGTTTTTTTCTCAGTAATTTAATAATAATGTGGATTGATACTGCATATTTTTCTCCCTAGAATTAATAAACTGAAAACAATAAATGAAAAATAAAATTACTGAATTTATTAAAAATCTCAAATCCTCTGTTATTGCAGGTAATATACCTGATGTAATAGAAAATTCTATGGGACTTGCTCTTGAAGAGAATTCGTCAGATATTCATGTCGAACCTGGGAAAAACACAGTCCAATTAAGAATGCGTATTGATGGAGTACTAAGAATTATTATTGAGTACCCAAATAACGTGCATTCTGCGTTTGTATCCAAAATAAAGATTATGTCTAATCTTAAGATTGATGAATCAAGAATTCCTCAGGATGGTAGAATTTCGACGTGGATTGGAGAAAAAGAGGTTGACCTTCGAGTGTCGACTCTACCAACGATAAATGGAGAAAAAATTGTAATGAGAGTCCTTGATAAATCAAAAAAGATTCCGTCTCTAGAGCAACTGGGGCTAGAAGGCAGAAACTACGATAAGTTTATGAAAGGAATTAATCTCCCAAATGGAATAATATTGACTTCTGGGCCAACCGGTTCTGGAAAAACTACTACCCTCTACTCATCAATGGATTATCTCAATTCTAATGAGATAAATATTTTGACTTTAGAGGATCCGGTTGAAAACCAAATGGACGGTCTCAATCAAAGCCAAATGAAACCTTTGATTGGGTATAGCTTTGCTACAGGTCTGAGAACTGCTTTGAGACAAGATCCTGATATTATAATGGTGGGAGAAATACGAGATAAGGAAACTATAGATGTTGCTGTTGAGGCAAGTCTTACTGGTCATTTGGTTTTGTCAACTATCCATACAAATTCAGCCGTTGAAACAATTACTCGTATTTTAAATATGAAAGTACCAGATTTTTTGGTAACTGCTGCAGTTAATACCATTATTGCACAAAGGTTGGCTAGAAAATTATGTCAACACTGCAAAGTACCAGCACCTCCCAGTGCAGATGCAACAAAGAAAATTCAGGAAGCTTTTGCCATTTTCAAGCCATATGATGGTCTTGATATGAGCTTGTTTAATAATCCTATTCTATATGAAGCATCTCCGGGTGGATGTAAGGAGTGTAATAGTAATGGATATAAAGGACGAATTGGAATCTATGAAGTGTTAACACTTGAGCAAAAACTTAAAAAAGCGATTTTAGATCAAATGCCTTCATCGGAGCTTCAAAGAGTTGCTCAAAAAGAAGGGATGACGACTCTCGAGCAAGATGGTCTGATTAAAGCCTTAAACGGAATAACTTCATTAACAGAGGTTTATAAACTAGTTAAAGACTAGTAAGGATGTTACTTATAATTTAATTTTTTTGTTAGAATGTATTTCGGGGGGGGGGGGGGGGGGGGGGGGGGGGGGGGGGGGGGGGGGGG
>CAZQFO010000058.1:0-11475 GCA_964592695.1 uncultured Candidatus Peribacteria bacterium | reverse complement strand
CGATTTGAAAACCTGAATTTTGTCAAATTTGACAAAATCATTGTCGAACTTGGGTCAAGCAGTTCCTGAATATCTTCTGGATAAAAACATTGAGAAATTCCTGCATCTGAACATTCAAAAAACAGAACATTCTCTCCATCCACTTTTTGAGGTGTTATGGAGTATGAGTGTTTTCTGTTCTTGAGTGTGATTATTTTTGTTTCCTTCATCAAAACAAGATTATCAAATACATTCAAAAAACAAAGATTAAAAACAGATGAAACAGTCCATTCAAATTTTTGACAATTACAACTGAATCTCTACATTGGGAGGTAGCAACCTATTACGATACTATGTTAAACCTTTCGGGCAGCTTTTGGCTGTTATCTACGCATGCGGTAAAAGACGGGGTAATTATTCCGTTCCGTCTTCGTATGTTTCGAAAGGAATATTCGTGATGGGTTGCTGCGGTTTAGTTACCCCATCTTTGTCATGAAGAAAAAATCTTCTTACATTCGGCTTTCGGACATCACGACTGAGGGATTAACGTTTGAAGTCTCCGCAGACTTGAACATGGCTGGCAATCCTTTGGTATTTGTGAAAACCAAAACAGCAGACCATCTGCTTTCTACTTCGTTTGTTCTCACAGCAGGAGGACTTGAACTCATCTCTGAGTGTCTTTGTGATGCTTCCAGAGAGATTGAGGACAAGTATGAATACTTCTGGGAACAGAAAAAGCGGTAGAAATCTACTTGGATTTGCTTGGATAAAACAGGGGGTTGAGAAATTTAATCAAATCCTATTTCTCTGCTTGCTGACAATCTTAATTGCACTTTTTTAGTGGTGTTTTTTTATGGCAAAATCCAAGTAGTGTTTTTGAGGTTTTTGGATGGGTGTGTTAGTAATGGTGTCAATGACGAACTCCAAAAATAAAACTGCACAAAATTGCACAGATTTGAACGTGAAACAGCTGAAGGCGATTACTGTTTTATCGGCTATCCCTTGCGATTATTCGAGTGTTGCGGAGGTGGCTAAAAAGGTGGGAGTGTGCAGGCGTACATTGTACAACTGGTTTGAAGTGGATGCGTTCAATAAAGAACTGAAGGATGCTCAGGACAAGAATTTCAAGCATTATGGTTCAGTGGTTCGTTCTGCTCATCTCAAGGGGATTCTGGATAATCAAAATCCTCGTTTGATTCAGTTGTATTATGAGCGTGTGGAGGGTTGGACACCTCGTCAGGAGATTAAGGATGATGCGAGTCGACCTGTGTTTCAGTTTGCTGTTTCGCGTTCGCCTTTTATGACGGGGGAGGTAAAGAGGGAAAAAGAGGAAATAAGAAAAAAAATAATCAATCAAAATGATTTATAATGAAATTTGAGGCTATATTTACAAAAACCAAGAACTTGACAAAATGAATTAAATTTGTATTATTTGTGTAATAAGAAGCCCTATTGATAAATCTATGCACCGTTATGGTGGTGAAGAAATTTCAAGATATGATGAAATTTCTGAAGATGATAAGTTTGATTTCGATGAGAGAATAAGACCTCTAGATGCTCAGCACAAAGCCTATAATCAGTATGCAATAAATCATGAATTAGGCAGTAATTCCCCATCAATTCTTGAGGCAATTTCTTTAGCTGATGCTCTCTTGAGAACCAGTAATCTCGTTGGGATTGTTTTAGGAAGTACGGTTCCCACAGAACAATAGCCTAACGGCGAAAGATTGAAATCTAAGATTTCAGCAATGCTAATCTATTAGTGCAACTCCTTAGTAGTTGCAATACTGCTGCATTTGCAGGGTTTACGAAGAAGATTGAAATTCCGATATACTAAATAAACACACTGATTTGGATGTTCTTATTTTAAATCCACATACAGAATATAATCCAAAACCAAACGAATGGGGTATCGATTGGTGGATTAGACCACAGAGTACAAAGGCTCAACCAACAAACGGAAGAATCTCTTTAGGATATGATATTGAACTTTCCTCTGATTTTATTACGAAAAGAAAAACCGTTTCCCCTCTCCCAATTCTTTTAGACCCTGAAGTCGAAGAAATGGTATTAATGGGAAATCGAAATAGGAGGAAATTTGCTCAAGTAGAACAGCAAGGAGGTACTATTTCAATCAACTCAGGGTTATACCTTCCAAGTACAACAATTATGAGAAGGATTAAGAAACATGCAGAAATAATTCAACAAGAAAAGTCAGAAAGAAGAAGGCGGGTTTTAGAGCAATTGCCTAGGGAAAATGAAACAGCATTCGCAAGGTTTTTCGATAAGGAGCTATCTGTAGAGGATACAGTGAACAATAGCCTAACGGCGAAAGATTGAAATCTAAGATTTCAGCAATGCTAATCTATTAGTGCAACTCCTTAGTAGTTGCAATACTGCTGCATTTACAGGGTTTACGAAGAAGATTGAAATTCCGATATACTAAATTTATTCAATCTCAAATTAGAAACTTGAGTCAATTCATAGAATCTACACGTGATTATTCGTATTTATTGCCATCTGATAAAGTTTCTGAACCTATCATTCCAATTATCCCAGCTAGACATCTAAAATTTAAAGCCCTAAGAAAATGAGTGAAATAAATAACACATTCTCCTTTGGAACTGATTTCCACGGAAACCTTCAAAATATTGATAGATTTCTACAAGTTTCTCATGATGCAAAAGTAGAACATGTAATATTTGGAGGAGATATTGCTCCCAAGAAAATGGGAGTAGCTTTTTCGGATGGAAATGGGTTAACGGAAAGTCATTTAATGAATTCAAATTTTTCTTTTGAAAATCCGAACGAATTGTACGAACAAGGCTATATGACATTTGATGAGGAGTTATCATCAGAAGAGTGGATTAAGGCGGTTCGAGCTTTTGATAAATTAGGAAGATATAGTTCTGAACGGTCTTCGATTAACGAGAATCAAGTTTCTTGTTTGGAGGCTGATGAAATATATTTTTTGATGGAACACCAAAATCTTATTAAAGATTGCTTATCAACCCCAATGGGGAATCGGGCATTAGATTTTTTTAAGAAAGGGCGTTTTTCAAATTCAGATGAGCCACTTGAAATTGATGATTTTGTAGAACAATTATTAAAATATTTATTGTGGGAACATCTTTTAAAAAATGGAACTGGAAGTGATTTTCGAAATAACCTTTATTTTGAGACTGAACAGTTAAGAACTGGAAATATAAATGTTATCATTAATCACATCGGGAAGTTCGGCTCACCTTTAATAAGATGGAGAAGCTTTGGCGAAGCTCTTAATGAACATTCGAAAGAAGGACAAAAAAAGTTTCTAAAAGATTTTTTTCAAAGAATCTCAACTTTCAAATCTAGTTTTAAAGGTTCTGTTTCCCTTATTTTAGGGAATGATGACTTTGCAGGATTAAAATCTGATTTGGATGAGGCTGATTCACATGGGCTTATTATAAATAATACAAACAAAGTGGTTCAGCTTTCGCCTGATGTACAAGTTCATGGAGTACGGGAGCGAGGAATAAGTTTCCCTACTACCGATGTAGAAATAGAGAATGTACGGAATACGGGAAAGGGATACGCAAAGAGAAGCTCGAAACAGAAGTTGAAGGGATTCTCAAAAAAATGACTCCCACTTCAGGAATTCTGAAACTCTTGAAAGCTATCGTACTGGATGTCTGGAAAACCAAAATGACAGATGTTGAAGCAGGAAAGACAGATAAACAGAGCAGGCTAAAGAAAATTAAGACAGAACAAAAAAAACTTCTTCAGAATATTCGAAAGGCTTCCAATGGAATTGTACGCAAAGCCTTCGAAGATGAAGTAGCGGAACTCGATAAAGAACGAATTCTTTTGGAGCAAGCGGTTGAAAAAACAAATACCCGAAACTTCGACTTCGAAAAAGGGTTGGAACAGGTGTTTGCGTTTATCGAAAATCCATACGAAATATGGACAACAGGCGACTTCGCACAAAAACGTATGGTGCTGAAGCTCGTATTTCCCAAGCAATTCTCATATGACAGAATTACAGGAGTTGGAACACTCAAAATGTCGCTCCCATTCAAGCTTGCGAGCCATTCTGAGAGACAAAAAACTAGTTTGGTGGAGGTGGCGGGAATCGAACCCGCGTCCGAAGAGGAAACTTACAACTGTCTACGCTCATAGTCTGATCTGCATAAGAATCGACTTTAAAACCAGACAAAATATCGACCGCTGTCGTTCTAAATGTTCTCATAAAACGAACGAACCTTTATGAGTAAGACACTGATTTGATGGACAAGCTACGTGTCAAAACCAATCCACCACTTACGAGCTAAGCTCAAGCAAGATTTAGGTTAGGCAAAAGCGTAAGCTTGTGGAGCTGGAGCGAAAAAACGCCCAAGACCAGCAAACAATCGATTTGCATTATAACGTGCTGTTGCAGTTATGTTTTGCATGGTGGATCTAACGGAAACCATACATCCCGTGAACGCAAGAAATAAATCTCTAATCTCCCCGTCGAAGCCAAAAACACCCCCATAAATTTTTGATAAAAAATCCATTTCTAAAATAATTATTGCTCCTGAATTCAATCGAAGCTTTAAATATTTTTCTTATATTTCATACTTGCCGAAACATAAAAGAACTCAAACAATTCATCTATTAACTTCATCCTACACACTCTAAGTAATAATCATTTTTTTGTCAACGAAATCACTTCCGGAACCTTTTTCAAATCATTCATAACCTCCTTGCACTCTGGCTTAGACACACACTCAATCGTAAAATCCCAATAAGTTAAACCTGAATTCTTATCAAATTGAATATCAGATTTCACAATATTTATCCCATGATTTGCAATCGTTCTAACTAAATCATGCAAAAGTCCTACTCGATCTCTTGCCTTTAAAATGAATGAACGATCAAACACAAAGTTAGCTTCTAAAACCCGCACAGAATCCAATCGAGCTAACTCATTACAATCACCTTCATGAATAGTAAAATCTAATCCACGATTTTTATATGCTATAATATGCATTCCAAATTTTGGTTTACAGCAAGCTGCAAAATGATAGGGAATTCCTCTTTCTCCTCCAATTACCACCCCCAATTCATCATCTTTAGACGCAGAAAAAAATTGACCAATAGTTTTCAACAAAGACGGTCTGTTAACAACTAAAGACTTCTCTGTAACAATTTCCTTTGTTGGCCGAATAGAATCTCCCTTTTCCCGATTGATATAACTCTTTATCCGCCCTATGGATCGTGAAGATTTCACAAATTTCAACCATTCTGGATTTGGATTTCTACCCTTTTGAGTTAATATTTCAACCACCTCTCCATTTTTTAATTTATAAGTTAGAGGTTTAATCATTCCATTTATTTTTGCCCCAACACAACTATCTCCAATATCAGAATGTATTGAATAAGCATAATCAATTGGGGTAGAATTTTCAGGCAGAGTTTTTATCTCGCCCTTTGGAGTAAACACATATACTCGATCACCTAAAATTGATTTTGCAATTTCCTCATACTCCCTATCACCAACAGATATTTCATCTGCTAACAATTTCTGCGGAAACCAATCTGTTCTCTTTACATAATCAGAATCAAAATTGGAGGCTCTTGATTTTTTATACGCCCAGTGTGCTGCAGGACCATACTCTGCATCTTGATGCATGGTGTGAGTTTTAATCTGAATCTCAAGTGGAACTTTTCCAAATCCCAGTATCGTCGTATGCAAGCTCTGATACCCATTTGGCTTAGGAATTGCAATATAGTCTTTAAAACGCTTAGGCAAAGGATGCCAATTAGAATGTATAACGCCAAGAGATCTATAACAATCAGGCAATTCTTCAACCAAAATCCTAATAGCAAAGAGATCATATACCTCAGAAACAGAAAAAAAATTTTTTCGTTTCATTTTTAAATAAATTGAATAAAGATTTTTTGGACGCCCATGAATCTCCAATAACGATATGTTCTCTTTTTTAAGTGTTTCTGATATTTCATCCTTAGCCTTTTCAATAAAATCTATTTGCTCCTTTCTTGAAGCTACTACCGACTTTGAAATCTCCCTATGTTCCTCTGGATGCAAATGTTGAAATGCATAATCCTCAATTAATGTTTTGAACTCAAAAAGTCCCAATTTTGCTGCAATAGAAGCATAAATCTCCAAAGATTCTTTAGCAATTCTTAATTGCTTATGCTGAGGCACATACTCAAGGGTTGAGAGATTATGAATTCGCTCCGCCAATTTGACAAAAACAACTCGTACATCCTGAGCCAGAGCTAAAAACAGTTTACGTATATTCTCCAATTGTTTATCCGGCTCCTTTAGTTGCACACGTGATACTTTTTCAATTCCTTCACAAAGAAATCTAACTTTTTTCCCAAACTTATTTTCAATTTCATTTGGAGACACTTCTGCATCCTCAATAATATCATGCAATAAACAAGCCATAATCGTTTCCAAATCAGGCTTAATAGATAATAATATTTCAGTTGACTCAATAGGATGTATAACATAAGGTTCCCCAGAAAATCTTTTCTGTCCCTTATGTTTTTTACACGCAAACAAAAACACCTGACGTATTTTCTCTTCCTGCAATACATCAAATCCTGGATAATAAGCCCTAATCCCTGAGATCAACTTCTCAAGTTTTTCATTTAGATTACAGTCATCTTCAGGCAATGAATTTATCAACATATGACTTTACTTATATGAAAAAAAAACAAAAAAGTCCAAAGTTTTTCTTGCAAAGAGATAATAAAAAAATAGGTTATATATAATGAATTTAAAAATCGGAATAGTTGGACTTCCAAATGTAGGGAAATCTACACTTTTCAATGCACTAACAAAATCTAAACAAGCAGATGCTCAAAATTTCCCATTTTGTACAATTGATCCAAATATAGGAATTGTTCCTGTCCCAGATAAACGCTTACAAAAATTAACAACAATTGTATCACCAGAAAAAACGATCCCCTCCACTGTCGAATTTGTAGATATCGCAGGATTAGTAAAAGGCGCCTCAGAAGGAGAAGGTCTAGGTAATAAGTTTCTTTCTCATATTCGAGAATGCCATATCATCTGTCATGTTTTGCGTGATTTTGAAAACACAGATGTTCATCATGTTTCCGGATGTGTAAATGCAGGAAGAGATCTAGATATCATCTTAACCGAATTAATCTTAGCTGATCTCCAGAGCATTGAAAATCAGATGGATCGAGTAGGAAAAAAAGCAAAATCTGGAGCCAAAGAATCAAAAGAAGAATTACTATTACTGGAAAGAGTCAGGGAAGTATTACAAAGTAATCAACTTGCAAGTGTTATAGAATTAACGGAAAAAGAACAAGTTTTATTTTCTCGTTTTCACTTGATTACCGCAAAAAAATTCATGATTGTAGCAAATACCAGTGAAGATGATTTTGTTGATTTTAATGAGTCAAATTTTCGAAAAAGAACAAACGCTGATCCTCGCTTTCCTATAGTCCCTATATCCGCTCAAGTAGAAGCAGAATTAGCAGATCTTGCTGAAGATGAATCAAAAGAGTTTCTACGTGAAATTGGAGCTAATAAATCCGGATTAGAAAGCCTAATTCAGGAAAGTTTTTCTCTTTTAGGCCTAGAAAACTACTTTACCGCAGGCATTAAAGAAGTAAGATCATGGACCATTCGCAAAGGTTTCACAGCCCCACAAGCAGCCGGAGAAATTCATACCGATTTTGAAAGAGGTTTTATTAAAGCAGATGTAATTTCATATAATGATTACATAATCAATAACGGAGAGCAGGGGAGTAAAGAAGCAGGAAAACTTCGATCAGAAGGAAAAGAGTATATAGTTCAAGATGGAGATGTGATTCATTTTAAATTCAATGTGTAATTTTTATTTTTTATTTTTGCCAGAACTACTATACGCAAATCCCATAACAAGAACTAAAAACATAAGAATCACAAAATAACTTAAATAAGAGATCTCATCATCCTTATTTTTTATTGTCCCCATTTTTTCTGAAGTATCTGCTTCATTTACTATAGTTTTATGACTAATTATAGGACTTGGACCTGCCCCAAAAACTAATGAATAATGGAATAAAAAACTCAGAACGAATAATGAAATCAACCGTATAATTTTCATTTTTTTATTTTTTTTATTTACATAACACTATGATTTATAAAAAAAATTTCAAACAATCTTTTATTTACATTCCAATTATTAACACTACGATCAAAACAATTAATTTATAAACAATGAAAACTCCCAAATTAAACTTCGCTCACCTCTGTGACAACGCATTTCTATCCCAAGATGGGAAATTAAACCTTATCGGAATTTTTAAAAATCTAAATGTAAAAACGCTTCCTGCTACATTTCCTCAAATAATGGTAGCAGTAAATTTGATCCTTTCAGAATCTAGCAATCTAAAAGTACAAATAGTAAAAAAAATAGGAATGGAAGTCATTTCAAAAATGGAAGCAAAAATTGACCTTACTCAAAAGAAAACTGATAATCCAGAAATTGGATTTATCGGTGCATTTAATAATGTCACCCTCAAAGAAGCAGGAGACTACCTCCTAGAAGTTTGGGTAGGCAGTCAAATCCTAAATATGTCAGGATTTACGGTTATAGAAATTAAGAAAAATGAATCTAATAAAGAATCCTAGTCATCCTTCTTTTTAAGAAATCGATCCCAAAAAAGTCTAAAAGAAGATTTACTTTTCCCAAGTATGACTTTACCCTGATCAGAAACTTTTTTTCTGGTAACCTTTCCTTTCTCCGGAGCAAACAATAATGACAAAACAGAACCTATCGCCCCTCCAACGATTATTCCACTTATTAAGCCACTTGCTTTGTCTTTCTTTTTATCAGTCATGTTAATAATAAATTATCTGAACAAATTAAAGTTTCAAGAAAAAAATGAAGATTCGAAGCTAAACAAAAATTATAGTTCAAATCTTCATGCCGAAACCAAAAAGTAGAAAGAGACATATGACTAAAACATTCCCCATCCACCAAAAAAACTTGCTTGCATTTTTATTGCAAATTTATGAGATAAAAAACCAAGTAATATAAAAATGACGGTCAATGAAAGCGTTATCACACAATCTCCAAGCAGAAACCGAAAGAAATCATCTCTTGTTTTCATTTTTATAACCAATATTATAACATATAAAAATCGAGTAGTCAAGTATTTTTTATTCAATTTATTAATACTTCTAACATAAAAAACAGTCAAATACTTCATCCTATAAACAATGACTAAACTAAACGTATCAACACTCAGTGGATTTCCTGAATTTTCACCCTCAGAAGAACGAATACGACAAAACTGGATTCAATCCATTTCTACTATTTTTGAAAAAAATGGATTTCTTCCCATCTGTACGCCCCTTGCAGAAAGAGAAGAAAATCTAGTTGCCAAAGGAGGTAACCCCAAGGAAATATATGTTCTTAAACGATTACTGGACGAAGAAAACAATTCTAATCACTCTGGAATGGCTCTGAGATTTGATCACACCGTACCATTAGCTCTGTATGTAGCTCGTCATTTTTCTGAAATCACCTTTCCTTTTAAAAGGTATACCATTGGTCCTAATTTTCGAGGAGAGAGAGCACAGCGAGGAAGATATCGACAATTTGATCAATGCGACATTGATGTCATAGGCAGCGAAAATCTATCATTGCTTAATGATGCTCAAATGCCATCGATTATTATCCAAATATTTGAAAAGTTAAATATCGGAGATTTTGTTGTACGAATAAATAATAGAAAAATATTACTCGGCTTCTTCACTTCTATGGGAGTCCAAATAGATCAATCAAAAAAAACTCTAGACATAATAGATGACTTAGAAAAATCAGGATCACAAAAAGTTTTTGATCTACTTCAAGAAGCAGGAATTAGCAAAAAAAATGCAAAAAAAATCTTAGATTTCACGAATATAAGTGGTTCAACAAATGACATACTTGCACAACTAGAAACAATGCAAATCAATGAATTGTTTTCTGAAGGTGTTCAGGAATTAAAAAAAGTAGTAGAAGGAATAAGAATAATGCATGTACCAGAAGACAAATTCAGAGTTGATTTAGCTATCGCTAGGGGATTGGATTACTACACAGGGACAGTGTTCGAAACAAATCTATTAGAAAACAACGGTAAAATAAGCCAAACCATCGGCTCCATATGTTCTGGTGGGAGATATGGAGATCTAGCAGGAGTTTTTACAGGAAGAAAATTACCTGGAGTAGGAATCTCTATCGGCCTAACCAGACTACTCCCTCAACTTATTGCAGAAGGTATTATCAAACCGAAAAAGGTTTCTCCTTCAGAAATTCTCATTATTGCAATGAGTTCCACAGAACAACCAAAAGCAATGGAAATTGGAAATAAATTAAGAGATGCAGGATTGAATGCAGAAAATTACCTAGAATCAAAAAAAGTTGGAAAACAGTTTGATTATGCAAACAAGCTGGGAATACCTACATGCATTGTTTTAGGAGAAAATGAAGTAAATCAAGGAGTAGTGCAGATTAAAAACATGACAACAGGTGAACAAAACAAAGTTTTGGAAACAGAAATAATCGATACACTAAAAAACTAACAATAGAACATATTGAACACCACAGCTGAATACGACATGATTAAAGAGTTTTAGTAATAATAGTATTAACCGCAGCAAATGCCCCCAAAACAAGTATTATTCCAATAACTACCCATATGATAATTTTTTTAGCCGTCTCAGTTTTTCCTTCATCCTCAAAAGCCGTAACATAAAGGAACCCAGCGTAAATAATAGCTATAACAGCTAAAATAGCAATAATTGGATACGCAAACCGAGTCCATGCAATCATAAGCCTTTTTAGATCTGAACCAGTATAAACGTTCTGATCAATATTTTGTTTTGTTAAATTTGCTCCTCCTCGAATACCAGGTCCACAAAACACTGTCCCACCTGGACAAGTACTAGAAGGAGCAATAACAGTAGGCTGCGTAAAAACTGGAGTCACAGTCGGAGTAACAAATTGAGGCTGCGTTGGCAATGGAGCTGGAGGAGAAGGGGGAGGAGGAGAAGAAGTTGAACCCCCACCTCCACCAAATAAATTAAAAAGACCTCCTAGATCAAACCCTCCACCCCCACCACCCTGAGGCGGTTCACTTCCACCTCCTTCACATCCTATTCCTGCGCACATACCTACATTATCATTCCTAATTACATTATCATATTGCGCATTTGCAGTCCCTACAATTGAATCATTCGAAATCACAGAAAACAACGACCCAAACACAAAAATCAAAGCAAAAGTTAATTTTTTCATTTATATTTTATATATCTTTTCATTATAGCACGTTTCATATAGATTTGCAAAAATATTTTTACATTTTTTTTTACTTTTTTTAAATAACAAAAATTTACTATTTATTTGTAATTACTCCAAATGACGTACCAGTAAAAAAAACTAAAATTGTAGTTTTTGCGATTTTCATGGACGACGAAGGCTGATTTATCAGCCAAGGAGT
>CAZQFO010000057.1:0-11831 GCA_964592695.1 uncultured Candidatus Peribacteria bacterium | reverse complement strand
ATCACGCTTTTTGGTTTCTACATAACCACCTGGCACAGGATAAATGGAATTACCCTAAAAAATCAAAAAAGTCTTGCATTTAAAAAATATCTGTGCTATAATGCTTTAATCAGTTGGTTAATTCTGATTGATTAAAGTGTTTGTTCTTTCTCAGTTCGTCTTTCATTTGTTCCCGATTGGATGTTGAAATACTATCTAATCTATCTGTGTCTCGCAAGATCGAGTCCCTATACCATCTTAAGGAAAACATTAGTTGGCTTCTATGGTATGAAGCGTTGAGGGTACTATCCTGGTTGTAATACTAAGGAAGCAGAAATACCTCTTACAAAAAAGTTTCTCATCCGAAATTATCTCGAAAGGATGTAAAAATGTGCGTACCGAATACATAATCTATGTATTAATCAAACATTTCGGTAACGTGATTTTGATTTCTCTATTGATTCATGAGTCTTCATCGTTGAGTAAGCCCTCTCAATCGCAAAAAAATGTGGCTGTTGTGATTTGACTTCGTCAGGTCATGATGCAGGGTTCAATTCAAAGTGAACGTTTGAGAGCTTCTAAAGAGCACTTTCAAATAAAAACAAAAAAGTGTCCTCCCGGGTTGTGCCAGGGGGGTGTTTTTTTATGTATACAAGTACAAAAATAAATGATGAATAAGAATCAAACATCTTTACTCTAATTTTATATCCTTTTTTCTCTTAGTTATTCTCTGGCAAAATCAATTCCTCAAAATCATCTCCCCCCTCCTGCATTCGCTTAATTTGCAATTTAATTGCATTGCTTAAATTAACTGGAAGAACAGGTTTTGTTAAATAATCATCCATCCCTGCCTCCAGACATATCTCTTTGTCCCCAGTCATAGCTCCTGCAGTAAATGCAATTATAGGAATATCTTGTTTTATTTTCCCTGATCGTATTATTTTTGTTGTCGTTAATCCATCCATAATGGGCATACGCAAATCCATCAATATCACACCAATATCATTATTATCTAAAATTTCCAGAACTTCATTTCCATTTTTCGCGGTCAAACATTTTTCAAACCCATGTCTTTTCAAAACTCCAGTTGCCACACGCTGACTTATAATATTGTCCTCAGCCAATAGTACTGTGAAATCTTTCGGTATCTCTATACTCGAAACATCCACTGTATTTTCCTCATCATCCGAATCTTCTTTTGATTCACTCTTATTTGGAAATTCAAATGGAATCGTAATCTTAAATGTTGATCCTTTACCAACCTCGCTTTTTACTTTTCGACTTCCGTGGAGCAGTTTTAGGTTTTCATCAACGATTGTTAAACCCAATCCGGTTCCTTCACTCCTCCTGCTCAAAGAATGGTCCACTTGAACAAAAGATTCAAATATCATTTCCAGCTTATCGCTTGGGATCCCCCCACCCGTATCTTTTATTATAAAACTTATGCTTGGATCTTTTTTATGTTCCTGCACTATAGAGACTTCCACTCCCCCCTTATGAGTATGTTTTATGGCATTCGCGATCAAGTTATTAAGAATTGTTCTCAGCCTTTCTTTATCACCAATAACCGTGTTTGCCACCCCATTTATTTTTCGAAGCTTAAGTGCTATCCCCTTTTCTTCTGCCAGAGGCATCAATATACTTAGTATCTCTTTTATGTGTCTTTTTAAGGAAAATTTCGTTTTCGTTAATTTTTCTTTTCCAGCTTCAATCCTCGATAAATCCAGTATTTTATTAATCAAACCTAACAAATTACTACCAGCTTTTTCCATTATTTCTCCAATTTCCATGGCTGATTTTACCTGTGTAGATTCTCTTTGTTTTTTAGTCCATCCTATGGATTTAAGCTCTTCTGTCATTCCAATAACTGCATTCATAGGAGTTCTCATTTCATGGCTCATATTTGCTACGAACTCACTTTTCGCTCTATTGGCTTGCTCGGCTTTTTTCGTAGCTTTTATTAGTGCTTCCTTCTGATCTTTAAGTGCTTGAATATAGGCTTGTTCTCGTGCTTCTGATTGCGATTTTATCAGAACTTCTTCTAATGCGTGTTTTATGGTGTTCAAAATCCTGTTTCCACGTGCAACTCCCTGTTTACTTTGTAATTCGACGCTTTCAGAAGTTAAATATAGATTCAAAAATCCCAATAATGCTTTTTTTTCTCCATGCAATGGTATCAGATGATGACCATGGGGAATAAATTCAGGTACCCCCTCTATATTCTCTGCTTTTATATGCGGTATCTCAGGATCATCCAAACAGCATGATTTTTGAGATTCTCCTGTGCGAAAAGCGTAATGACAAACACATCTCCCTTTTGAAATTGGTTCACTTTCGCACCAGTTTTGAAGCTTTTCTGGAAAATTAACTGATGCTACAATTTTAAAATGATCATCACGATCCATATCAGGGAGCTTTAATGTGGCCCGATCTATGTAACCAATATAAGGAATTCTAGATATTAATTCGAGTAGAGATTGTAGTTTTTCTTCTCTTGATTTTTTACTTCCTATAATTTCCAAAATCCTTCCTCCTATCCCGTCAAGCTCTTGATCGATCCTTTGATTATTTCGAAAAGCTGCGTCTTCTCTAGCCGTTTTTGTTACTAAGTTTAATAAAGTAGCATTTAATATTTCTAGAGGGATTAGTTGCATAATCCCTCCTTGACGCAAAGCTATAGATGATTTAATTTTTTCTTCATTAGATATTGATTCACTTGGTTGCAATAACCCAACGGTTGGAATTATTTCTTTTTGACCTTGCAGGTGCACCAAAAGAGGATCCCAATGATAATCATTGCTATCTCTTGGTGTCACAAGCAATACTAAATCTACTTTTTTTCCAACGTCTACGGATAATTTCTTGATCGCCTCCTCTCCTGTTTTAGCAAGAATTTTTTCTACATTTGGACCAAATGTTTCACGACAAACCGTGATAACCTGATGTTCATTTTCATCAGATTCTTTAGTTTCACGATCAGCAATCATTACTGTTTTAATATCTGGCAAGGGTTCATTCATAATTTTAATATTAAACGCAACTATTCAGCTATTGACTTCATGATAATCAAGCATATGATTACAAACTTTGTTTTATCTACTCGCAAAATATTCATTGTCAATTCATTCCAGAAATAAAAAATCAAAAAAGTCTTGCATTTAAAAAATATCTGTGCTATAATGCTTTAATCAGTTGGTTAATTCTGATTGATTAAAGTGTTTGTTCTTTCTCAGTTCGTCTTTCATTTGTTCCCGATTGGATGTTGAAATACTATCTAATCTATCTGTGTCTCGCAAGATCGAGTCCCTATACCATCTTAAGGAAAACATTAGTTGGCTTCTATGGTATGAAGCGTTGAGGGTACTATCCTGGTTGTAATACTAAGGAAGCAGAAATACCTCTTACAAAAAAGTTTCTCATCCGAAATTATCTCGAAAGGATGTAAAAATGTGCGTACCGAATACATAATCTATGTATTAATCAAACATTTCGGTAACGTGATTTTGATTTCTCTATTGATTCATGAGTCTTCATCGTTGAGTAAGCCCTCTCAATCGCAAAAAAATGTGGCTGTTGTGATTTGACTTCGTCAGGTCATGATGCAGGGTTCAATTCAAAGTGAACGTTTGAGAGCTTCTAAAGAGCACTTTCAAATAAAAACAAAAAAGTGTCCTCCCGGGTTGTGCCAGGGGGGTGTTTTTTTATATATAAGAAAAATAGCTATCAAACATTTTCACCTTAATTCTTCACCTCACCCTCTTTCTTCCAAAATTGCCTCAATCTTCTACGAAACCGCTCTACCAACCCCACCTGGGACTCCAAATACTCATCATACAAAACAATTCGTGGCATGTTCTTAGCCTTTTCTTTGACAGCATTCAAAAACTCTGGATGGATTAATGCCTCTCGAAACTCCGGTTGATCATGACAATATCCATAATATCGCCATTCGAATTCAAACCGCATGCCTTGAGGGAATTTGAAATCTTTATCTTTTAGTTCCCATCGCTCTACATCAGGTCTTGTAAAAGGCCCAAAACCACCATAATCAATTATTAACTCGTATGTTTTCTTTAAGGCTTCATCATCACAATTAAGTTGCCCTTCAAATGATCTTTTTAATAATTGAAAATCAATTTTTTCATCTAAATACCCTTCCTCCATTTCTCCATAAATTTGATCAAACAGAAGAGACATCTGTTTTTCATTTTCAAATTGTTCCAAATTTTTCATTCGAATTAAATCCAATTTCGCTTGATCATCGTGAGAAAATAGTAAATAAAACTTGCGCTCGACAACATACAACTGACCATATTCTCTCAAAGTTCGTTCATCAGACCCATCTTCATGATCATTCCCCCAATAGCTTATTTGGGTTATTAATCTTCTCACAGCACTTAAATTTTTTGACTCTAAAATATATTCAAAAGCACTTCGCACCTTGATATAAAATTCCGGCTCACTCCCAAATAATTCAATACCTTCCCCATCAATAACTTCTCGTGGATGATAATCATTAAACACTACCAAGGCATCCTCAATATTTTCAAATTGCACAATATATTTTTTTTCTTGCTCCATATAATTAAATTATTTATTAAGATATATTGTTTTTATAAAAAAACTCCCATTTCTATCCTGCTTAAGTGAAATTACTACTTTTCTTGCATTTTCAAAAGTTAATAATTTCCCATTTCCTCCTTTTCTCATTACATATCCTAAAGGAATATGAGAGTCAAATTTTAATTCCATGCCTTTGTCACCAGTTTTTTTTACTTCCTTTAATTTACTCATATTTTTATTAAAAAACTGTGATATTTCCTTGTACAAATCATCAAGTTTATCTTTATAAAAACCAGAAAAATCATCATCAACTTTTAATGCTCTATTTCTCACAATATTTCTATTTAAATGTCTTTCCTTAAAGTGACTCAATCTCAATTCATCACTTATCTCCAATAATCTCTTTACTACTTTTGGCGTCGAATTTCCCTGTTCTATCTTTTTCGCCAAAGACTGCATCTTAATAAATTTTTTCTTCAATATTGGATTTGAAATTATCTCCTTTATCTTTCGGTGATCAGTTCCTTTTAATTTCCTAATCGCTTTTCTCGCTTTCTCCCTCTGGCTCACTACTCCCCTCACCCACTCAACTGCTTTTTTTCCCATACGCAAAATCGTCCCTAATCTAGCCACTTGAGTTTTTTTGACTGAGGTTTCTCTTTTTTGCATTGGTTTTTGAAGTTTTTCAAATTCCCACCTGCCCTTTTCAGACATCATATCCTGATAAAAATTAGTATTCTGAAATTGCCTTGAATCTGCATCCACTGCTGATTGAAATTCTTTTCGTTGTGTGGCTCGCTGCTGATCTAATTGTGAAATTTCCTCCGTAGTTAACGGTTTATTATTTAGATGAATCCTATCAGGTAGTTTTCCACCTGGTTTGTCTATACTCATTTTATCAAAACTTTGATCGTTTACGAACCTCCTCCACATAATGCTCCAATATCTCACAGAAATCAGATATATCAGTATCTTTTAAAAACTTATGCAAACCAATCCGAATTGGATACTGCCATTTACCATCTGGTTCAATGAATCGAATCACTCGTGTGGGTGATAAAATATCAGACGAACATGCCGAACCAGTAGATATGGCAATCCCCTCTTTGTCTGATAATATTCCCATTAGCTCTGAACCTCGGATCCCTCGGAAAGCTACATTTATGAGTCCAGGAATTCTCTCATTCTCGACTTCATGAATTTTGTAGTCAGAAATATTATCGACAATATACTGTTCTATTTGGGTCTGCCATTTCTTATATTGTGCAATATTATTTTCAATTTCTTCAGCATGAATCTCAAACGCTTTTACCATTCCTGCTACAAGAAACAAATTTTTTGTATGAGAATCCTTTGCGATATCTCGAAAATGTTCAGGATTTTTGAGATACAGAAGCCCTACCATTTTTGGTCCGTAAATTTTTTGGGGAGAAAATGTTCCTGCATCGCAGTTATCAAAGTCAGGAGATAATCCCTTTGCATAACTCTGTGAATAATCACGATGTATAACAGCATTTGAAAACTGGGATCGAAGTTCGTTTGCGTTATAAATTGCTCCTGTTTCTGAGTTTGCTTGCATGAGGGATATAAATTTAGCATCATCTGAAATAGAGGAAAAATCCCGAGGATCAAAATAATTTGATTCAATAATCTCATCTGATACGGAAGAATGCTCAACCTGTGAACAATATAATTGATCTCGATTAGATCTTTTGTTCATATTCCATATAATTCGACGATTTGAGTCTGTACCGGAATAAGTTATATTTAGTTGGTCTTTTGATACTTCTAAAACAGTGGCAATTCGCTCTAAATATTCATCCATCTTTTTTTGAGCTTTAAATCCATAACAATGTCTTGAGTTTTCATTTCCCCATATATCCATCACAGATATCATTTCTTCTTTTATCCGAGGATCCAGAGGAGTGGTAGCAGCTGAGTCGAAGTACATGGGGAAATTAATTTAAAATTTAAAATTTGAGGAACATGTCCTTTTTAGGGAAAACTAGGATAAGTTACAAAGATTTTTGAGACAAAATATCTTTACAAAACTCCCCTACTTCCCGGTTCTCCAATTTTCGAGCCAATTTCTCCATCTTTCGAATTGTACTTTTATATTTTTTGTAATCTGAAATAGTTTGGCAATGCTTAATTTTTTGAGACAAGTAATGGAGTTCATTTTGATCACACACTCGTACACCTTCAACGTCACTGATCAATCGAAATTTAGATCGAGCATCATCGAATTTCTTGTGTTTTAATAAATCCACTGCTTGATTTTGAATTACAACACTTTTTAGTTTGGGATTTCCACTTTTTGTTGCATATCTCAGGGCATTTGAATATTTCTTTTTTTCTAAAAAATACTGCACAGCCTCTCCATAACAAGCACGTAAAGCGGCTGCATCATCATTAAATTTGAAACAAGATTCTGCATCTGAATAATTACGATCTTTTAAATAATGAATTCCTAGGTTATGATAAGCTATCTTCAGGTTTTTTTCCACCAGTTCTTTATGACTTGAAAGTAAAAAAGCAATTTCTGCTGCTTTTTTCATTCTTTTGGGAGACACTTCAAACCGTGCTTCATCATGATCAGATATATCTAACATATTAATCGGAATAATTTCTTCTACTTCGACAATTCCTTTGTGTTTTGTGTATTTCGCAAACTGGCTCCTCGTAGTTTCGATATCTATTCCTTTGTAGTACAGACAAACATGATCTGGAAGCAGTTTAAGTTTCAGATCCTGAATATTGTGCTTTAAGCTGTACAAGGCAATGTAAAGCGTAACTATTTGATTACAATCCCCCACCATCATTTCTTTGTTTGGTTTACGAAGTAGCTTTTCAAATGCACTTCCTGCACGATATTTTAGCTTTGGATGCAGGTATTGCATGATCGCAAAACAGAACAACAGCCCTTCATCATTCGAACTCGTTCCTGATAATTTTTTTAACTTTAGGGTATCTCGAAGTTTCGTGTGATTTGATTCCCAATAGTGCAAAAAGTCGTTTTTAATCAATTCTGCATTTTTGTACAATTTCTTGCGATAAGATTTTTTGAGGGTTTTATATTTTTTAAATTTGTATTCAACCAAGAGTGAAGCCCTGATCGTGTCTTTTTGGAGAATCAATTTTGTTTGTTTTCGGACCTTTGCTTTATCGCTTCGAGATGAGAGTTTATTAAAGAATCGATCAATTGATTTTTCATGTTTATCAGTATACGAAGAGAGGATGTTGAAAAGGGTGGCAAACATTGTATGAAAAAATATTCTTCTACTCTCCTGATTGATTTGCTGTTTTTGGCCATTCCAAATATCAAATAAGTTTATTTCGGACGTTTAAGTAGTATTAATATTATAAAGAGATTTAATAAAGAAGAAAGCATGAAAACAGATTATGAAAAAATTTTGCTAAATCAAATAATTCTATCATTTTATTTGCCTAATCCTGTCATCTGTGATACAATTAATATAAACTTATGATATAAGAAATGAAAAAACTTTCTTCTCGTCAAAAAAACATCCTCTTTATCATCGAAAAAGTGCCAGGATGTGCTATATCTGAAATTCAAAAAAAACTAGACAATCCTATTAGTCGAATCACCCTCAATAGAGATCTAAGCAGGCTTGTTGAACTACATTGTTTACAAAAAATTGGAAAAGGCAGAGCTATTCATTATCGAATACACCCTTCTTATCAAATTATATTCCCTGTGGATGTTGATGCATATTTTGCAAAAGAAACAGATGAACGTTTTGGGTATTCAAATTTTAATTTTGATGTTTTTAATTTCTTAAAGTCCATAGATCTCTTTACTTCACAAGAAGAACAAGTTTTACAAAAACTGCAAAAAGAATATTTGCAAAGTATCAAATCTTTATCCCCTACTCTTCTGAAAAAAGAATGGGAAAGATACACAATCGAATTAAGTTGGAAATCTGCACAAATAGAGGGAAATACATATTCTATACTAGAAACTGAAGCACTCTTTATTGAAAAAATCGAAGCTAAAAATCATACAAAAGAAGAAGCCATTATGCTTCTAAATCATAAAACGACTCTGGAGTTTATTCGAAATAATGTCAGTCAATTTAAAAAAATTTCTGTTCCCTTATTAGAGCATATTCACTTGTTACTCACAAAAGATTTAAACGCAGCTCAAAATATTCGTAAATCAGGAGTAGGAATTACTGGTTCGTTTTACAAACCATTGGATAATCATTACCAAATCAGAGAATCTCTCGAACTCATGTGTCAGTGTATAAATGAAAAGAAAAATATTTATGAAAAAGCTCTTTTGGCTGTTTTATTAATTTCTTATATTCAGCCGTTTGAGGACGGAAATAAAAGAACTGGACGATTAGTTGCTAATGGATTGCTCATGAACGGCAATACCTGTCCACTCTCTTATCGCAGTGTGAGTGATATTAATTACAAAAAAGCTCTACTTCTTTTTTATGAACAAAACAATCTTCATGCATTTAAGATGCTTTTTTGGGATCAAGCAAAATTTGCAGTTAATCAGTATTTTTGATATTCTCCATGGATAAACGATGCTGGAATTGCCGGATGTTGCGATTGATTGAAGGATTACGTAAATATTTTAGAAATACCTACGGCTATTACAGCTATAAACAAACTCGCCATACCCCATTGCCAACCAAACGTAATTTTAACTTTCTCTCTAGCCTCATATACTTGTTCTAATTTTCTAGAATCTAAGGGCTTGGGAAAAAATAACCTTCCAATTTCATCATAGCTTCACATCATCTAAATTTCTAAAAAAGTCTCAACATATCCCGATATCTTTCGATTTTTTATAAATCTATCTGATGCAAATCTATGAGAACTTGAAAACTTATTTTTTCCCAAGCCCTAAACGCAGATCTTGTTTCACCTCTTTCATTTCATCCTTTACTTCATCTATTCGTTTATTGGTTTCATCAAAACGACGGTTCATCTCTGAACGCATCTCTTCTAAAAGTTTCAAGATTAAATCATCTTTATCCATAGCTCGATAGTATTAATTAATAGTTCAAGAGTCAAACAAAAAGCGAAGCGCAACCCGAGCCTTTGCTTTTTCAACAAATCTTGTTAATCATTTAAATCCTTTTAATCATGGTTCAGACAATTGAAACAATTCCGGAATTGCCCGGTCTTTTGGCTTCGAGTTTTAGTTATCAAGCCTTGTCCATACTCCTGCTGTCGTACATCCATAAAAATGGTTGTTGTTGAAGGCTATTTTCCCCAAGTCACTCGCTGTACAATCTCCTGTCCCGGTTGTTGCATCCTCCAATTGGATTCTTCCATTAACGTGCAATGCATCATTTGGACTCGTTGTGCCTATCCCGACGTTGCCGTCATATTTTATAACCATTTTCGGTATCCTCCCAAAATTTCAGTGTAACGCCTTCACATGAAATGCGGGAAACTGCATAAACACTGGATGAAGAAATTGGATTTTTAGGATTTACATTGGAATTTTGGGAGGATACCATTTTCGTTTCGTTTGTATTTCGTGGAGTAGTGAAATGCATATCAGCTACAGTTCCGTTATCAGTAACTGGGCGAACTTCTATGCCTAAGTATTGAGGATCAGTAGTATTATAACGAAATTTTAAGTTTATAGGTCGTAATTCCTCAGACCCACCAGCGGCTTGATTATGTAAAGTTAGAAAATCGCCATCCATACTTGCACCATATATAGTTAACTTCGCCCCCGGCTCTGTCGTGCCTATCCCGACGTTGCCGGTGTGTTTTTGTATCCTCATTGCTTCAAGAATAGAAGCTGGTTGTTGGTTTCCCCAATTTGCATTATTCCCTACTTGAAAAATAATTTCTCCTTCCTCTCCAACTCCTGTTCCCCTTCCTCCTCTAAGAATTAAATCGCCTCCAGTTACTGAATTTTGTCCAAAATTCACAGATTCAAACCCTTTAATCACTCCAGTACTTGCAGAAGCACCAACCATCAACGCATTATCATTACCACGTACGTCCAATTTCACCCCCGGCTCCATCGTGCCTATTCCGACGTTGCCGTTTTGATCAATAACCAAATTACTGTTGGCTGCAGTCCCCAATCGAATGGTGGATGTTTCGGATCCGTCTAGATGATCTTCTACAACAACTCCTAACCTTGCTGCTGTAAATAGATTTGAATTTGAGTCATATGTCTGGAAGTCAATCCCCATTGAATTACCATCTGTTTGATCCTCATTCCTTATGCTCATTGTGGTTGTTGTTCCGGTTAAAGATGTCATATTTCTCACAAAAGTTGCAGCAGGATTTTCCGATATGACATGTAGCTTCGCCCCCGGATCCGTCGTGCCTATTCCGACGTTTCCAGTAATTCGCTCTATCACTACTAGTTCTTTTGGAACAGAACTAGTTACACCATAAAAACTCAATCTATCTTCGCCAGATGTCTCAATTGGAACAATCCCCCATCTTCTCGCGTCTATATCAACTTCTCCAAGCAATATTCCTGCATTTACTGCTGTAGTATCAAGAACAGGTAAACTTGAGCCTGATGAGATAAATCCTCTTGCCCAAATACCATTCTCTGTATCCAAACGCTCCCCCGGCTCCGTCGTGCCTATTCCGACGTTTCCATCATTGTTAATCACCATTTTTGAGGCATTATTTACAGCAAAATACATGGGGGTATTTTCTCTATTCCAAACAAGAGCATTTTCGGCAGCGTCAAATCCGATATTAAATCCATCACTTCCAGCTATTCCCGTATCAATATTCGTGATTTTTATCTGTCCATCTGCATTTGCATTGTTATGAATATGTAAATTTCTTAATGGACTCGTCGTGCCAATCCCCACTCTCCCATTCTCCGTATCCGGAGAAATGAGATTCCCCAGTAAGCCACCCGAAATTTCTCCAGTCGGAGGTGTCGGCCACGTGATTGCCATAGTGGAAGCGGAAATAATTAAAGCCCCTAATGCGACAGCTGATTTTGTCTTTTTCATTTTTAAAATTTCCAAGAGAATTATTGATCAAGATCAAGATATTTAATCTAAAAAATATTATCACTTATTTTTTTTAAAACAACCAAAAAACGGGTATTTTTCATTTTGATGGCACACATTTAGGTTCAATAGCCTTGCTGGACCATTAAACCTGAACAGTTATATTTTATGCTTGTTTGGAAATTGAATAAATGATCATTGATTGAAAATTGGAAAATGAAAATTGATAATTTGTGATCATATATCCATGGGTAATTCCATTTATCCTGTGCCAGGTGGTTATGTAGAAACCAAAAAGCGTGA
>CAZQFO010000056.1:0-11883 GCA_964592695.1 uncultured Candidatus Peribacteria bacterium | reverse complement strand
TTTTTGACCGATAAAAACTTTACTTCTCATGAAAATTTAAACCGGACACTCATGGAAAAATTCATTAATCTTTGTTAGCGTTTTTCATCTTTATTTAATCCCCCTTGTGCTACAGAGAAATATCTCTCTGATTTTTTATGAGTTATTCCATTGTTAATAACTAAATAAGAATCGAGAGAATTGTATCCATAAAGATTTGTATTTGCAAAAAATACTTCATGGATCAGCTCTTTTACATTTCGGCTGTAAATATTATATACCTCCACTTTAATCATGAATATAATGCTCCATAGATTTTGTTCAATCATCCTTAGGATCATTGAAGACAGCCTTTGGGGCATTATATTATGACATTCAAAGTCGGTGGAGCGTGTAAAAAAAAATTTTGTCTTAATCCCATCTTCATATTGTATTTGATATACAATATTCATCTTGAGGGCTCCTTTTTTTAAAGGAGTACCTCAAGGTCCTAAAAACAATTGACTCACAGTCTGTGAGCGAGAAAAGGATCCCTAAATAATGAGAGATAATACAAACTTCATCCTAAATTCTATTATCATCTCTATCCTCATGATTTTTAGCTTCATTCTTATCATCGGGATAGGATGGGGAGTTCTACCATTTTTACTAAAAAAAGTGATTGTCATATCAGCAATCAAAACGTAAAAAATCAACAAGCAAAAACAGGAGTAAAGCAAAATGAGACTCAGAGAAAAACACATGGGAATCCTCTTGAGCCTCATCATGGCTCTTTTGGTATTTGCAACCGCCACCGTGGCGATCATACTCTCTTACAAAGCAGACCTAAAGGAGCATAGACATCATCTGATCAGCAATGTCTCAGACCGCGCCTGGATAATCAGGGCTATGGCAAAGTTTGATGCCGAGTACAGCAAGGATACACCGTATGGATCGGCTATAAATACTGCCCTTAGTCAAATCAGAGTAGCTCATTCAGAACATCTGAAACACGTGGATGCTGAACAATCTTTTGAATTTACCCTAGCAAAGATAAACGGTAATCAGATTAGGTTTTTAATCAAACCTCGCTTTCAAGAAGAAGAAGAAGAAGAAGAAGAAGTGCCATTTGGTTCAAAACTGGCTGCCCCAATGCAACTCGCACTCTCGGGGAAAACGGGTACTATCATAGCCCCCGACTATCGAGGCGTAGAAGTTCTAGCGGCCTTTACTTTCATAGATGAGATGGATTTTGGCATCGTTGCGAAAGTTGATATGGAGGAGGTCAGAGCCCCTTTTGTGCAGACAGCAAGCATCGTCTTGATGGTAGCTATTCTTGGAATTTCCTTGGGAACTTTTATTTTCCTCCGAGTGCTAAATCCTATGATCGCTAGGTACAAAGGTGCGGAAGGGATGATCCGAGCAATATTTGATAATGTCTCCATCCCGATCGTGGAAATTGACAGTAAAGGAGTCGTCCTGGAATTTAACAAAGCCGCAACAGCAATATTTGGACACGAAAAATCAGAGGTGCTAGGTAAAAATATAACAATGCTCATGCCAGATTCTCTGCGAAAACAGCATCAAGATGCCTTGGGTCGTTATTCGGAAAATCAGGATTGGCATCAGTCATCTATCATCGGCCAGCGAGTCGATATGCTCGGGTTGCATAAGGATGGCCATCAATTTCCTTTGGAGTTGGCCGTAAGCATCCTTCAGAAAGAAGTAGGAACTTCCTTCGTTGGAGTATTGCGAAATATGACGGAGGAAAAGCAAGCCAAGACGGCTTTGATAGCCAGTGAAAAACAACTACAAGCTATTATGAAAAATGCTGGAGCAGTGATTTTTCTGAAAGATCTCAAAGGGCGTTTTTTGTTTGTCAATCGCCACTTTTCAGAGCTCTTCCAAGTTGATGAAGAAGAAGTTCGAGGAAAAACGGATTTTGATCTTTTCCCTCCTGATATAGCCAAGAAGTTTCAGGAAAACGATCTGAAGGTTCTTCAAGCGGGACACACGATGGAGAGTGAAGAGATTGCCCTCCATCCTGACGGCACTTTTCATACCTATATCTCTATCAAGTTTCCATTGTTTGGTGCCGATAGAAAAGTGTATGCCGTCTGTGGCATTGCTACAGACATCACCGAGCGCAAAGAAGAAGGGAGAAAACTGTATGAAAGCCAACGGCTGACACAATTGATTCTCAACTCGACCGGAGAAGGTATCTACGGAGTCGACTCAGATGGTCGTTGCACTTTTTGCAACTCTGCCGCTCGGAAGATCTTTGGCTACTCAGTCGAGGACGTCATAGGATGTCATATTCACGATTTGGTACACCATACTAGACCAGGCGGAAGGGAGTATCTACGTACAGAATGCCCTGTCCATCAATCCTTTCGCGACAAACAAGGGCTGCACAGCGAAGATGAAGTCATGTGGCGAAAAGATGGGACGAGCTTCCCGGTGGAATACCGCGCTCATCCCATCATTGAAGATGGCCAAGTTGTCGGAACAGTGGTGAGTTTTTCTGACATTACGCAGCGCAAAAAAATGGAGGAAGATCTTTGGAGTACTAAGGAGGCTGCTGAAGCAGCCAATAGAGCGAAATCAGATTTCTTGGCGATCATAAGTCATGAAGTTCGCACTCCAATGAACATCATTATCGGCATGACAAGGCTCGTACTAGAAACGAAACTATCTCGGAGGCAGCGCAAATATCTGAAAAATGCAGTTAAGTCTTCTGAATCTTTGCTTCTGCTCTTGGATGGCTTGCTGGATATAGCTAAGATCGAAAAAGGGAAAATGGAACTAGAGCAAGATCCTTTTGATTTGCATAAGGCGGTGAAAAATACCGTTAATATGTTCAAAGTGCAGGCTAAGAAAAAAGGGTTAAAGCTTGCACTTCATATAGATCAAGCATTGTCTATTTGTTATCGAGGCGATCTTCTGCGTTTCCAGCAAATCCTGCGGAATATCCTTGAAAATGCCGTTAAATTCACAGAGAAAGGAAATATCACAGTCACAGTTAAACCGATAGACAATGGTAGCATCCTTTTCTCAGTGGCGGACACTGGCATTGGAATACCAAAAGATCGTCAAGAAGCCGTGCTGAACACTTTTTCTCAGGCGGACGGATCGACTACCAGGCGATTTGGCGGCACTGGACTTGGTACATCCATTGCCAAGAATCTGGTGAAACTTATGGGAGGGAGACTTTGGCTAGAAAGCGCGGACGGAGAAGGAACGATCTTTTACTTCACGATTCACCTCCCTGTGGGAAATGAGTTAGAGCTCCTGGGTGACGCTCATAGTTCTGAGCAGAGCGTCAGATTGGATCGTCATCTAAAAATCCTCGTCGTGGATGATCAGCCAAATAATCTCGATCTGGTGAAAATTCATCTGAAAAAACGAGGAGATAAGGGCTGTTTTGTCCAACGTGGGAAAGATGCCATTGAAGCCTTCGAGACAGCTATCAAAAAAAAGAAGCCTTTCAACATCATCCTGATGGATGTTCAGATTCCAGAGATGGATGGACTGACCGCTACTCGTGTCATTCGTCAAAAGGAAAAAGACTATCAAATCGATCCTACTCCTATCATCGCGCTTACCGCCGGGCTTACCCTTGGAGAAAGAACGGCTTGCAAAAAAGCCGGCATGAATGATGTGGCTGGAAAACCTATTGACTTCGAAGAACTATTTGGCCTGATTTCCAGACATCTTCCTGGCAGAGCTGAGGAAGTTAGTGTATCACTTGGCGACCAGTCAAATGAAGCAAAAAGTTTCCCTCCACTTGAAGGAATAGATATCCCTTCTGCCTTGAGGCGATTTGACAACAATTGGCCTGTTTACGAAAAAGCTTTGCGTAGCTTTGCAAATCGTTATACGGGAGAGTTGAAAAGATTGAAGTCGCTGATCAAAGAAGGTGATACTGAAACCGCCCAAGGTATAACGCATAGCCTGCGAGGGGTTGCCGCGAACCTTGGAGCCAAGGATTTGGTCAAAGTTGCGACAAAACTGGAAACTACGCTAAAAAGTGGAGCTGATATGAACGATGACATGGTCAACTCAGTAACACAAGCGTTTGAAGCGATAGAAGCTTCAGTAGAAACTCTTCCAATCGAAAAACAGGAAGAAACCGGAGAAGCCAAAAAAACAATGACAGAAAACCTGGCTGAGTTAAAAGAGGTTTTGGCTGAGATTAGAAAGGCTATTGAAACCCAAATTCCAGTCCAGGTAAAACCTTGTTTGAAGAGGCTTCAAGAGTTTGAGCTTCCTCCAGGTCTTATGGGGGAACTCAGAACGAGTATTGCTCATTATGATTTTCGCCAAGCGAAGGAGGTACTCTCGCAAATTACAAAGATCGTACAGGAAGATGAGTAGCGACCACTAACAAAGTCGGAAGAGGCTCAATGTTTATGCCTCTTCCGACTATAGGAGATTGGAAGATGAAAAAAAACAAAATTCTCATTGTTGATGACGAGTCAACAAGCTTAACCGCTTTGCAAAAAATCCTCGACCCTGAAGGATACGAAATATCGGTGGCAACTGACGGTGAAAATGCTTTAGACTTGGTTGTTGCAAATCCGCCAGATCTTATTTTGTTGGATATTGTTATGCCAGGCATGGACGGTCACGAAGTCTGTAGACGGGTAAAAGCCGACCCTGACACTAAAGACATTCCCATCATTTTTGTAACCATTATGGGAGATGAAGAGGAAGAGTTTGTCGGGTTGGATCTAGGCGCGGCAGATTACATTAGAAAGCCATTTGCTCCTGTAGTAATTCGTGCTCGTGTAAAAACACAGCTCAGACTTCAACAGGCTTATGCTGAGCTTAAAGAAAGGGACGACCGCAGAACAGAAGAGCTTAAAAGAGCAAAGGACACACAAGACCATTTTTATCCAAGCCCTGCTGAACTTCAAAAGACTGAAGATCAGGGATTCCGAATCTTTACATACAGTCGCTCAGCTAGCGAGATCAATGGCGACTTGATAAACCTACAACATTTTGATGATTCTGGTTTTGCTCTCACGATTGCTGATTGTCAGGGGCACGGTGTTTCTGCAGCTCTCATGACTATGACAATGCACGCATTTTTAAGAAATGTATGCAGAAATGAAATAGATGCTGCAAATGTCCAAAGGAATCTAAGTCGGATGTTGAAGGGGGTTGTACCAGAAGGGGAAATCGTAGCGGCAGTAAATTTATGTGTAACAAAGACTGATTTATCCATCAGTAGCTCAGCTTTTCCTCCCCCTCTGATTTATCAAAAAAACACAGGGGAAATATGGTCGCTTGGCGAGGGGAACCTGCCTCTTTGTTGCCAGGATAGTCAGGTCTTCAATCAAGTTAATTTCAAGTTAAAAAGAGGCGACAAAATTCTTATTACCTCTGATGGAGTCGTTGAATCAAGGAGGCTCGATGGTGAGACATATGGTTCTGTGTGAGATTTCCCCAAAGAAGTTTTCAAAAGATATGCCAATCAAAGTACTGAAGACTGTGGAAAGTCCCTAATTAAGGATTGGGAAAGTTTTCTTGATGGGCAAACTCAACAAGATGATGCTACATTCGTACTCATCGAAGGAATTTTACACGGAGAAAAGTAATGAATAAATCAAATATTCTTATCGTCGACGACGAACCTGCAAATTTGGATACGCTTCTGAGTATCCTTGACCAGGACTACAAGGTTTCTGTAGCTATTGATGGACAAGCCGCTATAGATTTGGTAGCAAAAACCCCACCAGACCTCATCCTACTAGACATCATGATGCCAGAAATGGATGGCTATGAAGTATGTAGACGATTAAAAGCCAACTCAAAGTCAGCACAAATTCCCATTATTTTTGTAACTACGATGGGATCGACTGAGGAGGAATTTAGTGGTCTTGAGTTGGGAGCCGTGGATTACATCACAAAACCTATCAACCCGATGATTCTCCGCGCACGAGTAAAAACACATCTTATGCTCTACCAACAGCATCAAGTATGTGAAGAAAAGGTTCGTGAACGGACTGCAGGTCTTCAGTCCGCTAGAAAAGAGGTAGTAGAGCGATTAAAATCAGCTGCAAGCTGGAGAGATAACGATACGGGTTTTCATGTTAAACGAATGGCCGCCTATTCTACTGCATTGGCTCGTGTACTCGGTTGGGACAAAGCCAAGTTTGACTTGCTTCTTCATGCAGCTCCTATGCATGACATTGGGAAAATCGGTATTCCTGATGGAATTCTGCTCAAGCCGGATAAACTCACTCCAAAGGAGTGGGCGGTGATGAAAGATCATTCAAAGATTGGAGCAGAGATTCTGGGTGAAGTAACTTCCCCTCTTATGCAAATGTCCCAGGAAATCACTATTTCTCATCACGAAAAGTGGGACGGCAGTGGTTATCCTGTCGGATTAAAAGAAGAGTACATCCCACTTTCCGGACGTATAGTCGCTATTGCAGACGTTTTTGATGCCCTCACAATGGAAAGGCCATACAAGAAGGCTTGGTCGACAAAGAAGGCTTTCTCCCTTATCTCAGATGAGGCAGGAAAACACTTTGATCCGAAGCTGGCTTTGCTGTTTCTTAAAATTCGGGATGAGATCTTGGAGATTCGGAGGCAGTTTGCAGACAAAGGATGAAGACCTGCCTTTACAAAAATTCACAGCCGAAATGTTATTGCTATGGGACATTAGCCATTTGTGCTGATGTCCCTTTTTTCATTTATTCCTTTTTCTTTTTCCAAAACGAAATAGTTTGAATCTTTTCTTTGACAAAAAACTTTCGATACAGGTTCTGGAGTTGGAGCAAAAGTTCGAATAGTGACCCCTCTTCTCCGCCACCCTACGCTTTGCGACGAGCTTAGCAAGTCAGAAATGGTAGGGTGTCTGCCGGAGCTACGACGGTTGTGCACAATTCATGGGCAAAGCTTCGGGTGGCAGGCCTGCAATACTAACCAGAAAGATATTAAGCGCAGGCAGGCTTCATGAGCTAGATGGAACAATATTTTACAAATTTAGAGTACTACAAAAAAAATAGTTCTATAACAAGAGAAAGTGGTATTTTTTCTCTACCAACAGATTTTTTTTGCATTTTCACTCGACTTAGTGTTCTTTACACACTATCGTTTTTTTACAATGACTTCAAATAATCCTTTTTCTGCCGTTGACCTAATCCTTCTTCGATTCAAAGAAGGTCAGTTATTTACTTATCTAATACAATTATCTGCTAAACATTTTTATAAGCAATGGGCATTTCCTGGCTCATTAGTAAAAGACGATGAAACGCTTGAAACATCAGCTGGCAGGATCTATCAAGAGGCAAGTGGAAATACTGAGCTCTACCTGGAGCAACTCTATACATTTTCCGATCCAAAAAGAGACCCTCGAAGTAGATCCATTTCTACCACCTATCTAGGATTCCCGAAAAAAGAAGACCAACATTTCCATCCTTGCTCAAAGTATTTCCAAGGAGATTGGAAAGAGGTCAAAAAAATTGATCGCCTCGCATACGATCACAATGAGATTCTACGTGTTGCCATAGAACGAGTTGCAGCAAAGCTAGAGTATACAACTCTAGCTTTTTTCCTACTGCCTAGTAGTTTCACTCTTACAGAACTTCAAGAGCTTTATGAATATTTTTTAAAGAAACCTATTGATAAAAGAAATTTTAGGAAAAAAATACTTTCTCTCTCCATAATAGAGGAGACTGGATACATGAGAACGGGGGAAAAATCTCGTCCAGCGAAACTTTATCATCCAACAAAAAATGGACTTACATCCATTTCCTTATTTTCATAACTCTTTCATCCTCATGACCAATACCCTACACCTCACGGATGGCTACAAACTCGATCACAGAAGACAGTATCCAAAAGGGACAACTCTCGTTTATTCCAATTGGACTGCCCGTGGAAGTCGAATGCCCCAAGTCGACAAAGTAATTTTCTTTGGTCTACAATATTTCCTCAAAAAATATCTGCAAGAGGATTTTGAAAACAACTTTTTTTCACAACCAAAATCAAAAATTGCTAAAGAATATACTAGACGTATCAATGCATATCTAGGGGACAACACTATCGGATCTAAGCATCTTGAGGCACTTCATGATTTGGGATATCTCCCCTTAAAAATAAAGGCTCTTCCCGAAGGATCGAGAGTTAATTTACGAGTACCCATGCTGACTATACAAAATACCGATGAACGTTTTTTCTGGCTCACCAACTATATTGAAACAATGCTCTCTGCCTCTCTTTGGCTCCCTTGTACTTCTGCAACCATTGCCGATCAATATCGAACTCTCTTTGATTGTTTTAGCAAAAAAACCAGTACCATTGACTGGTTTACGGATTTTCAGGGACATGATTTCTCTATGCGCGGAATGGGAAGCTTGGAGTCTTCTATGCTTTCTGGGGCAGCACACATGACCTCCTTTCTTGGAACAGACACGTTTCCAGCTATTGATTTTCTTGAACAGTACTATAATGCTAATGCAAACCAAGAGACTATTGGCATTTCAGTTCCTGCTACTGAACACTCCGTTATGTGCATGGGAACCAAGAAGGGTGAAAAAGAAACTTTTCGACGAATATTTACTGATCTATATCCAACAGGGATTGTTTCCATTGTTTCTGATACATGGAATTTATGGGAGGTCGTTGGAACATATCTATCAGAATTTAAAGATGAAATTATCTCTCGAGAAGGAAAAGTCGTCATCCGTCCTGATAGTGGAAATCCCGTAAAAATTCTTACTGGATATACCGGGGAAGAAGATTCTGAAGGAATTTCAGAACTTGAGAAAAAAGGAGTAGTAGAATGTCTTTGGGATATATTTGGAGGAACAGTAAATAAAAAAGGATACAAAGAACTTGATGAACATATTGGAGTTATTTATGGAGATGCAATTACTCTTAAACGGGCAAAAAAAATCCTTAAAAGACTTCAAAAAAAAGGGTTTGCATCTACAAATGTTGTTTTTGGAATTGGAAGTTACACTTATCAATATAACACTCGTGATACGTTTGCTTTTGCCATCAAATCTACTTATGGAGAAATAAATGGAGAGGGGGTAGAAATTTTTAAAAATCCAAAAACTGATGATGGGCAAAAGAAAAGTGCAAAAGGTTTACTTAAAGTCGACCAGAGGGGAACTACTTTCGTTCTTTACGACCAAGTTTCGAAGGAAGAAGAGGGCCAAGGCGCTCTAAAAACAGTATTCTGTGATGGGAAAATCATAAACGAACTCAGTCTTTCTGATATACGAAATAGAATTTCATCATTACGAAAATGATTCAAAACTTTTCTATAAATGGCATCGCTTGCTTTCCAAAAATCATTCCATTACAAGTCATAATCTTTCCAGGAGGGGAGCCTCATGTTAAACTTTTTGAACAGATCCCCCAAGGAACGAATTTAAAAGAATGCAATATATCCATCCGCTTAAATTCATTCTTAGACGTGGGAAAACTACTAAGTGTCCATAATGCAATTATTAATGCTGGTGGGAGTATTAAAACCCTTGTGATTCCTTATTTCCCTGGAGCAAGACAAGACAAAAGATGCCTCGGAGAAGCGTTTACGATTCAAATATATGCAGATCTGATAAACCGATTAAAGACAAAAAATGTTATTATTTTTGATCCACATTCTGAAGTTACGCCTTCTCTGATAAATAACATACGTGTAATACCTCAGAAAAATATTTGGAAATCATGGATACAAAAACAAATGAACTCATCAGTCCTGCCTGTTGTTCTTATTAGCCCCGACAAAGGAGCCTCAGAAAAAACTAAACTTCTTGCAAAACAAGAAGATATTGTGCAGTGCTCTAAAAAGAGAGATTCTAGTAGTGGAAAACTTAGTAATTTTAAAGTCCACATAGATTCTCTAAACGGAAAACATGGAATTATTGTGGATGACATTTGCGATGGAGGAGGGACTTTTCTGGGACTAGCGAAAGAACTTCGAAAAAAAGGAATACTGAAACTCACACTATGTGTTACTCATGGGATTTTTAGCAAAGGAATACAGAAACTATTACAGCATTATGATGAGATTATTACAACTAACAGCATTAGTAGCGAATATCAAAAACCAATAAAAACTATCCCTCTCTCTGTTTCATAAAACATACAAATTCATAAATTGGAATATGAGGTGGAAACAGCCACTTCCTGACTGTTTTTTATGGTGGTAGCATCGATATTATTTTCCCCGACAGAAGTGCCAACGATGACACTATCAAATGCCGTCTTAAGAACATCCAGCTGGGTTCCAGAACCTACAATATTAATACTGGTCTCTAGAGCCGTCTGTCCTTGTTTTTTAAATCGATCAGAAACGATAACGTTTTCTAATTTGGAAGCAGCTTCCGCATCAGACAAGGTAGAGACAACCATCTTCATGGACGACTGGAATTTTTCCTGAACTTCCGAAGAAGAGATTTTTGTTCCGTTGTTTTTGGTTACCTCCAGTGCTCCACCGACCACCTCCGCAGATATAATTGCTGACTGCAAACTGGCTTTCGCTACCAGCTCGGTTGGAGTAAGTCCGGAGGGCAGATCGGTGGACGAAAGATCCGTACCGTTTTGTTTGCCGTCCAGGCTACCATCCATCAAATCCTTCCCAAGAGCTGCAAATACCAGATTTTGATCTGAAGAACTGGTTCCAGCTATCCGCCTCACCAGTTCTCCAGCTGCCTCAGAAGCTCTCATATAGGAAGCCAAGTTATCACTGATGATAGGAGTCCCTAACGGGTCTGCTATCGATTGTCCTTCGTCGATTCCAAAGCCAAAATTGTCCAGGACGTTGCCGGTAGCGGTTTGTACGGCAGAGCTGTCTACCTTGGCCAAGTTGCCACCAGCTTTAGCCAGGGCGGCTTCATAGATCATGGTGGTGATGGGGGAAATGTTGGCGGCAGTTTGACCCTTCTCGGTGATGATGGAGGTGAGTTCGATTTTCAGGGTTTCTCCGGTGACCTGATCCGTACCCCCGGTCATGACCAGCTTGATGGGGTATGTGGCATCGTCAGGAATGTCGATGTTGAAAGTTGCGTCAGCTCCGCTTTTGACGCTGGAGCCGACTTGCTGTCCCTTGGTGTCGTAGGCGGTGACGGTTGCCCCGACTACGGGGCCTTCGAGAATGGTTCCGGGAATGGTGTTGTTACTCGAATTGGTTCCACTGCCACCACCGTCATTGCCCCCTCCGCATCCGATTGTGGATAGGGGGAGGACTATGACTCCGAGAAGAAGGAGTATGGCAGGGATTTTTCTTTTGTGGTTTTTTGTTTTCATGCCACCATCAACTTTCACCAATATAGCATTCCTGAGCCAACCGATAGGAACATGGTTTGTTAAATACTTTTGAACCCTGACCCATAACCTGAAAAAAACACCTCAGTCTGCATTTCATTCCCTTCATATTCTTCACACACATTAACGCTCATCAAGTTATAGTATGAGTCTAGAAATAAACTCAGATTGTTATTCATTGTATTGTTAGCATGTTCCCATATAATAGCCACTCTTCCATGCTCTTCAGGAATATCTCCAAACAGGTCGTGGAATCCATCCCAGTTTTCTCCGCAACCATGCAGGAACTCGAATGTTGTTGACAACTCTCTAAAAAGAGTTTCATGATTGTGTACATTGCTACCATTTATTCTGTAAACACGGAACCCATACTTTTCTAAATTTTTCACGACATGCTCATCAATATCTCTATTGAATAGTTTTGGCCTTTTCCCGCTGGCCCATGGCAATATATTTTTTACTTCTATTATCTTCATGTTATCTTAATCTTATGAACGAACCAACACTATAGTGCTTTGGTGTGTACCATACTTCCCCTCTTGCCCCAATTACCAAACGTTTTCCACCAAGAACCCCTCGGGTGTGACCTAGTTTTTATGTAACAAAAAATTATTCAATACGTTAGAATAGGTG
>CAZQFO010000055.1:0-11890 GCA_964592695.1 uncultured Candidatus Peribacteria bacterium | reverse complement strand
AAGACATTCTCTTATACTCAACACTTCCCAGCACACGAAAAAAGGAATTACCCAATTTATATATGTTTTTTATTACCATGATTTATCGGTACTAAAAACAATGGGGTCGCTCTATTACTTGGGGCGACCATTTTTTATATTTACAAATTCTCTCGCAAACCCATCTACCACACCTGCCCCCATAAAAAGCAACACATCCCCTTCGTTCAGCTTACTTGTAAACTTTTGGGCATCTTCCATAGTTTCTACTTTTTGCGAATGTGGAATTTTTTTAATGAGATCATTTTCATTTACCGATGCTTTATCCGCATCCGTGTCCCGTGCTGCATAGATTGGAAAAATCCCAACCACATCAGCTCCAGAAAGAGCTTCGCAGAACTCATCAAAAAACTGCCGAGTTCGAGAGTACTGATGAGGTTCATAAATGAGACTAATTTTTTTATTCGGAAATTGTTCTCCAAATGACTGCAGCGTAGCAGTAATTTCTGTCGGATGGTGACCATAATCACTAAACACCTGTATTCCATTCCATTCACCAAGAAATTCTTGACGCCGTCCGGCACCTTTATAATTTTGTAATCCCTGTTTGAATTTTTCCAAATCTAATTCTAATAATCGAGCCAATTTTATGGCTAATTGGGCATTTTCGCGATTATGTTTTCCAAATATTTGTAGAGACACATTGCAATGTGTCTCTACATCGAAATCAGATAATTTTAATCCTTCATTTTCTATTTTTTCAAACAATCGATCTACATTTTGATCATCATTATGACAAATAACGACATTAGACTTTTCACAAAAATCACGAAACGTATCAAAATATTTTTCTTCTGATTTATAAAAATCTGTGTGATCTAGTTCTACATTCGTTAAAACCACAACCTCCGGTTTTAAATATTGAAAATTATTTCGATACTCACAGGCTTCCACCAGCAACCATTTATTACTTCCAGCGTAAAAATTCATCCCATCAAATTCGCTCAATGTGGAACCAACGAATACTGTGGCATCAAAATCTGTTTCTTTGAATCCGGAAGCGATGAGACCAATTGTTGTTGTTTTTCCATGAGTTCCACAAACAGCGATAGTTCGATATTCATGCGAAATATCACCCAAATATTCAAAATAGGATTTTTCTGGAATATTTCTTTTCTTCGCTTCGACTCGTTCGGGATTATCAGCAGAAACAGCTTCGGTATAGACTACCAAATCACAGTTATCTGGAATATTTTTTGCTTCCTGTGGAATAAAAATAGGAGTTCCCTGTTCTTTTAGTATTGACAAGACCTCTGTATCAGAAATGTCTGAACCGGTTATTTTGTCACCACGAGTAGTGCAAAATTGTGCTAATGCGGAAATACCGATACCTCCGATTCCGATGAAGTGGATGATCATTTTTTCTTATTATCCTCCAAAATAGCGAGAACTGCCCATTTGATTTCATCTAAATCATCATGAGCCGTATTTCATATGATATCTAAATCTAAACCCAAATAATCATGTACTAATATATTTCTCATTCCTACCATAGCCTGCCAAGGAATATTTGAATAATCCTCCTTTATAGAATCTGGCATTTTTCTTGCAGATTCACCTATGAGTTGAAGCCTACGAATAACAGCATCTTGTACTAGAGGATTATCATTGAACGACGCTTTATCGAATCCTTTAATGGATTTTTGTACTAATTCTATGCTTTCAATTATATGTTTCAAATATACTATTGGATCTTTTGTCATAAAATTTTTATTAAGTGATCTAAAACATATTTACTGATATTTTTATCAAGCCCGGACCTGGTAACAATATCAACTGTTCTTCCAATTTGTTTTTCCAATTCCAATTTGATTCTGGCAATATCCAATAGGCTTTTTTTTACATCTTTCTTGAATTCAATCAAAATATCTAAATCACTATCCGGAGTGAAGCCTCCTCTGGCGAAGGATCCAAATACACCAGCATGGACTATTTCGTTGGTTTTTAAAATTGGACGAATTTGGTGAATAATATTTTGTAATTCAATGGATTGAGTTTTCATATTTTAATCATAATCAATTGTGTAACTTATGCAAAATTTTTGACACCCATCATTTTTTCATTATAAATTCATTGTCTAATAATTTAAACAATTTGTTCTTTTTCGTTTCCGACTGTGGTCGCCTTTTACAACTTTAATTCCAAATTCCTCTAAATTTTGCTTTAGACGTTTCTTCTTTTTTCTCTTCTTCTTTCGCTTCTTCCCCTTTTTTTGCATTCATTTCAGTATCAAAACTCTCATGAAGATCGTGTGATTTTTTTTGATTCTTGTATTTCCGATGTTTCCGAACTTCATGGTCTTTGGCTTCTGCTTCCTTTTCTCGTCCTACTCTCGCCTTTTCTTTCGTTTCTAAATTTGCTTCTGCATTATCTCCACAAGGACCTTCTGTATTACCTCGAGATAAGTGATGCTTTAATGTCGAAACATGTATTAAAATTGTTTTTGGTTTCCCTTCTTTTCTTCTTCTTGGATAATGACAAATCTCTACAAATTTTTCATTATTATTTTCAAATTCGTCTTTCATTTCATTCCCTTCCAGTTTTCGAACACGCTTAGTTAGCTTTTTGACATGACGAGTGAGTTTCTCAATCTGTGCTTGTTGTTCTTTTATGGCTTCCAATAATGGAACAGTGAGTTTTTGGTAATGCACAAAACGATATCCTCGATCATCCCATCCAATTAGTTCCGGATAAATTTCCTCTAGATCTTGTGCATCTATTCCATATTGAAGCCCCGACATAAATTGAGATTCTTCTGTCCCTTCTTTCCATTGATAAGAAATTCCCTGCATAAGCATGATATTGCTCAATGCTCCTTCCAGTGGCTGAATATCCTTCTTTAAATTCCTATCAGATCCACATCCAGAACAGCTTCCTATTATTTCAAAATCTCCACCTATTCGTAATCTTCGACTTCCTAATTCTGATATTCCGATTCCCACTTGTCCTTGAGAATCAACAAAAATTCCTTCATCATCTCCATCTCCAGAAATATAGTTATTATTCAAAAGTACGTTTCCATTTATCTTCATGGCACCATCTATTTCTAATTTTTGAGTGGGATTTGTTATGCCAATTCCGAAATTTCCATCTTTTGTCATTATAAACTGATCACGTCCTTTACCATCCTTGAGGGATAGTAATTGATCCATTTCTTTGTAAACAACTAAATTGTTCTGAGTTTCTCCTAAATAAACAGAATCAATTGTCATAAGGGTGTCACTTGTAACTGAGGTGATCGTATATATAGTATTTCCGATTTTGACATCTTCTCCTACACTTAATTCCTTTGTAAAAAAAGTATTTAACCCTTCTACATCTGCCAAATCATATGCCAAAGTAACCGTTCCAGAAAGTGGTGTTCCGAAGTTTGTTTGTAAATTCATGAGTGATCCTGAACGTACCGAACCAATTCCAAATTTTCCTTCTGCACTAATAAGAAAACGATTTTCATGATCTTTATTTAGTTCAAAAATTGGGTTTTGGTAGGCAAAAGGTCTCCCCTCTCCAGCATTATTCCAGTCTACAAAAGTTTCTACAATGAGAATATTGTTGTTGATTTTATCTATTACATATACGCTCTGCTCATGAACTGTTAATAAAGCTCCAATATGCACATCTGCAAATGCCTCATTAATCGTAACGATAATATTACTAAAACCTTCTGTTATAAGATTTTCCAGACCTTCTATTTCTTTGCTTTCAGAAACACCTAATCCAGAATTGCTACATTCCCATTCGGATGTGTCAGCGTTCCATTTTATAGTCTGACCATTTGCACAACTAGTTAAAATACCAGTTTCGTCATTACTATCTCCATTATCATGTCCGGCCCCTCCCAACTGAACTGCATAAGAGAGAGAAAAAACAGAAAGCATAGCGATTATTGTGATTAATTTTTTCATAATATTATGGGGTCAAATCTATAAGCATTTTTTGCTTCACTGTCACTAAACTAAAAAAGTTATTGATTTTTGAAAATTGAATAATTGATAATTAAATGATCATTGAAAAATGAAAATTTATTGATTAATTGTCGGAACGACTTATCTCATACCACTTATCGTCTCCAGCATCATATACCAACTGCAAAATATCCCCTTTTCCTAACGTAAAGTTTACTCCTCCACTTAGCTCTAATCCCGATCCAGTTAGATTACTTTCATCTTGAAGTGTAAGAGTATTGGTATCATTGTCTCCCTGATAAATCACAATCTGACCATCCGCCCCATCTACAATATTTGGAGTAGCAGTGACGGTTATAGCACCTCCTGATCCCTGAACACGAGTAATAGATTTTGTAGTTGTGATGCCACCTGCAGCTGTGATACTTTGTGTATTTGAAGGTGAGAAACTTAAAGTCCCACTTAATTCTAGGGTAGTATCTGGAGTATCCGTCTTGATTCCAATTCGATTATCAGAAGTAATAGATAACATATTGACACTAATACCAGAATCTATTTGAAAAGGTCTCGTTCCCTCAGTTGCATCCTGCAATCGAAAAGCTCCACTGGCCGTCATTCCCATGTACCAGGATTGATCTGATTGCTTATAATAAATTTTTGCTGACTCATCAGAGGCTCCTGATTCTAAAGTAAGTTCTGCATCTGAAAGAGAATCGTACACATGTAGTGTCGTTGATGGGCTTGTTGTTCCAATTCCAACCTTTCCATCGGCATTTACATAGAGTGCATCCAATGGAGTCCCATCATCTGCATTCAAAGAATGCCCATCAACTGTCGTAAGATCATATTCCGAACCTCCATCATCTTGAAAATACAATTTAGAGTCAGCACTTTTTAAATAGAGTTTTCCATATCCACTAGTATTTGAAGGGGCAGTGGTTTCAACTAAACTGGTTACCCCTTCAACAGTTAACTTTTCATTGGGACTAGAGGTTCCAATTCCAATATTTCCATCATCAGTAATTCGAAGATGTTCAGAAAATCCTCCGCTTCCCTTGGTAAGAAATGCTAAATCTCCATAATCATTTGCATGATCCGTACTGACGGCTGCGATTCCTGCATAATGTCCATTATCATCTTCAAACCGCATTCCCACGAAATTACTGGCAGTCGTATCAGTATTAGTCACAATTAATGGATAATTTGCAACTGTAGTAAGGTCTGTAGCAGAAGAGCTTGACGATATACCGGCATTACCTGATAAATTTATGCTTGGAGCCGTAAGATCTATGGCACTCGCGGCATCTAGTTGAATTTCTGACCCAGTTCCATTTGTGGTAATAGTAATGTTTCCGTTTAGAGAATTATTGGATAAATTAAGATGTTTAGATGAATTATCATTTGGGATGTTCATTTGAATTCCCCCTTTTCCTTCTTGATCAATCAGATTATCAGATCGTAGATTTAAATTTCCAGCCGTTCCCACAGTTTTGATCAGCATTGATTGATCTGTATTGGTAGCAAAAGTCATAGTGTTGGCTTCGTCAGAGATAACTTTTTTTCCATTTACGTATAGTGACCCGGGTCCAATATGGACATCTTTCCATCGATAAGATGCTGTTCCCAGTGAATATGTATTGTCGGCATCAGGAAGGATATCTCCAGAGGTTTCAATATCTCCCTCTACGTCCAAAGTAGCATTTGGAGACGTAGTTCCAATTCCAATATTTCCAGCTGCATCAATAATAAATGGACTGGTATCAGAAGCTTCATCATTTACTCTAAAAGCATTTCCCGTTCCGGTATTTTCAATGAGTAGAGTCCCTCCTGCTGCACTATTTGTAATTTCTAAAGTTTCATCACTGGCATTGGATCCGGTAAGTTGAATAGCCCCAGAATCGACGGTAATAGTTCGACCGATACCTGCCCCGCCTTGATCATAAGCACTATCCAAATCATTTCCCCCTCCAAATCCCTGATCCATAATCCATTTTTTATTTGGAATATCATCATCCCCAGAGACATTAGATTCATAATCAGTTGTGCCCACTACAGAAAGTACTCCTGTTCCTTTTGGCAAAAATATCATACCAATATTTGTATCGTCTCCTGTAGCTTGTATTTCTGGCGAATTTCCAGTCGCAGCATTTTTAATAGTTATCTCATTTACAGCAGAAGAGGTTTCTACAAAAGAAATGAGCTCTTCTGTTCCATTTCCGATTCCAAACCCATTAACATCTAATTGTGCTGCCAATTGCGGAGTGGTGTCATCGATTAGGTCGGTCATAAATCCCAGGTTTGTTTTTGCTCCTGCGGCATCAGAAGCACCTGTCCCACCATCAGTTATACCCACATCCGTTCCCCCGCTAATGTAAAGGGACCCCGTAACAGCAGGAATAGTAACGGTTACATCGCTTCCGGCATCTGCAGCTGTAAGTTGAATTTCATTTTCATCAGCAGTAGCACCTTCGAAATACAGTACATTTCCGTCATTTCCGGCTGTTTGAGTAAAAGCAGATCCGGTAGTTACATCTCCAATCGCCTCAATATCCCCACTCCCTCCTGAATCATCTCCACATTCCCATATAGATGAACCATTGTTCCATTTTAATACCTGAGTATCTGTACAACTACTAATCAACCCAAAATTATTTGAACCATCTCTTTCCATTCCACGATTAGTAGTTATGTCTTGAATTTCATTTGTGATACTAGCATCTGCATCATCTACAGCATCAGTTCCACAGCTCAAATTCCCATTGACATCGGTATCGATGGTATTACAATTCGTTAAATTTTGGATTCGAAGATCTCCATTTATATCCAAATCAACAGTTGGATCAATGGTTCCAATTCCAATATTTCCGTCTGCTCGAACCATTAGTCGATCACTACTTTCGTCCGAAAGTTTCAAGAGGGGATTTTTATAGGTATACGAATATCCGCTTCCAGAATTATCCCAGTCCACAGCGGAATCAACTGTAATTGTTGTATCATTGGTTTTTGCTACCACATGTCGAGTTATGCTATTAGCCGTTATGGAAGCTCCTACTACGACATCAATGAAATCATCATTTGCAGTTGTCACTGTAGTACTTGATCCTGAAGTAACTACATTTTCAACACCACTAACTGCAGTTTGTCCTTCTATTTCGGTCATTCCGGAGGTCGTTTGGGTTCCGATTAATTCGGCATTACTACCGTCTGAATCACTGATTTGCAAGTCTCCACCAGTCAGTGCTAACTTTTTTGTTCCAATGTGAAGAGATGCCGTTCCTACATAAATATCTTTCCATTGTCGAGTGGCTGATCCAAGTGAATAAGTATCATCCGCAGTAGGGATAATATTTCCGGCAATTTCTATTGCTTCAGTAGGACTTGTTGTTCCAATTCCTAATTTCCCAGCAGCAGTAACCACTAAACGAGGAGTGGAATATTCAAAATCAGTTCCCGCAGTGAGGTCAGAAGAAAAAGCACTATTAACTGTTAAATTAGTATTGTCAGTAACAGTAGAAATGATACGAGTTTCTCCATTTGCAACTATATCATCTCCAACAGAAAATTCACTTGAAAAACTAGTTCCAGATCCAGAAACAGCAGTCCCTGTACTACTGATGGTTCCCGTTCCAGATGTTTTGTCGCTTTGAATTTGAAATTTTGACTGAGGGGCGCCAGTTCCTACTCCCACACGATCATTGGTAATATCTGGGTAAACGAGTGATCCAAGTCGTCCATCTGTTGGCTCTCCGCTAGGCGGATTTGGCCAACTTAGGGCTGCAACCATTCCTCCAAACAGAATGGTTGACAAAACCATGTATAGACTTTTTTTCATTTATTTTCAGGGGAAGAGAAATCAAATAAGTTTTGTTTGATCGGTTTTTAATCAATAAAATCCAGAGAAACCTTTATTTAAGCCAATAATCAATATCCTATAATCACCCCTATGTTATAGCACAAACTTTTGCTTCAAAAAAAGTTTTTTTAGGACTTTTTTGTTCATAAATTACTTACGGGGCTAGAGCTGAATCAGCAATAAATCAATCCCATAGTTTATTTTGCTTTTAGCGTGAGACGACCGTGTGATCTTAGAGCTTGGGATCTAGAAAAAAATAACCTCCACCTTCTTAGGCAACTTCGACTCAAGTAAAATAGCATCTCCATCTTTTAATTCATGAATTAGTTTTTTTAATTGTTCCAAGTTTTGACCATAATAATTCTCACCACAAATTTTTAATCCCAAATCTGAAAAATCATCTTTCATCCAAAAAACTTTGGCATCAATTTTTCCCAATTCCTGAAAAATTTCTTCGTGAATATTTTCGGCGTCTTTTCCCAACTCAAGCAAAGGCATTCCAACAAAAATTTTTTTTCCGGAAAACAAACTCAAATGCTTTATTGCAACAATAACTCCATTTGGGTTTGCCGAGTAAACATCCCGCAGAATCACTACCCCATTTGATTTTTTTTGAATAGAAAGAGCTCTGGCAAGAGGAGGTAATTTTGGAATATATTCGGCCATCTCTTTAGGCTTAATACCGCAATCACGAGCCACACCAATTGCTAAAATATCATTACTAATAAAAAAACGCCCCCCCCATGGAAGATACATTATTTGACCATAAAGCTTAAATTCAGAATGGTGGGTACACGCCTTAATCTGTTTAGCATTTTTTTGGGATATGGGGAATGAAATAGCAGATATTTTTCGTTTTCTAAATGTTTCCAGCAACAGCGGACTTTCAGTATTGAAAAACACTTTTTCACGAGTATTTTCTGCGAGTTCAAATTTTGCTCTCTGAATTGAATCTTGAGACCCAAAAAGCGACAAATGCTGTGCGTTTATCCCTGTGATAATCCCAAATCTAGGCATTACAAAATCACAAACGGATTTAATTTCCCCTTCTCGGTAAGCTCCAATTTCCACGACAAAAAATCTCTTCTTGTCATTTTGAATAAAAAAATTCTTTTTTTGTATTACAAGCCTAGCAATTGCCACTTCATTATTTTGATTTTCTGGAGTAAAAAGCACTCGATTATCCCCGTATTTGGATCTTAAAAGATGTACCAGTATTTCCTTGGTAGAACTTTTTCCAAAGCTACCTGTGATACCGATAACAACCACATTATTGGAATTTTTCATAATGTCATGAGCTTTGGTGTATAGTCTTCGTTTGACAAAATACACAGGAATTCCTGATAAGAAAACGGAAAGTCCAACCCACAAAAATATGGTTCGTTCCCATAAGATAAAGACAAATATCACTCCGATTATTGGTCCCACAAAATACCATAATCCATAGCTAAAACCTAAAAAAATAAGACCAATCAAAATTAGACGTCCGGATATTTTGGGACGAGGAAAAATTCCTCGAAAAAACCAAAGATTAAATACGTTTTTTAATCCGTCTTTAGTGCGGATATGTGCCCACATCCGATACCATCGGTATTCTCTTATCTGCCAGTTTTGGAGCCACCAGGCAGTGGTGCGCAAACCGAGAATCCCCCAGAAAACAAGAAATATTAAGATACTAAAATGTACATTTTCCATTGCGACCGTGAGTTTATCTGATGTTTTTGGTACGTCAATTTAAAGACTAAGGACCCCTTATTTTTTCTTGAGTCCTAAGCTACAGTTACTTCAGCGGTTCCCGCAAAAAATCACACAAAAGGCTTGGTCAAGCGATTTCAAGAAAAAAAGTTTGCGAATTGAAAATTCTAAAAAAGTATTACTTCACATTATTTACACTGAGAATGGCTTGTTTATGCGGTTCTCCCTGTGTTAATAAAAAATATTTCAATAACTTGTGATAAAGGTTGTACCTGTGTTTCGCGAACATTTTTTACTGATTTTGCTTATTTTACAGCTTTATCGATGTCAAGTATCGGGAACGGCTGCAGTTACTTCTGCCACTCTTTTAGATATATTTTTCCTTTTTCTTTCTGCATGAGAAAAATTCACCCAAACTGCTGTTGAAATCTGATGTTTAGTCAAAAAATCGGTTAAAGATTCTTCTTTTTTCTCAACTAGGTGTAAAAGAGCTAAAATCAAAGAATAATAAAACTTTTTTTGAAATTTTATATGATCTCTTAACAGAATATTCCCTGGAACATTCGGAAGTCCATTTGCACGTAATTGCCTCTTTTGTTCTGCTAAGGATAAGGTTGCATCTGTCAAAATCGTTGCTGCTTTCATTACTCTTAACTCAAATTCTTCTTGGGAAACTCTAATAAAATCATCAAAACTACCAAATGGATCTCCCCTATTGCTTCTTTCAGAAAGTTCCGCTTTTTTCATTGTTTCGTAATAATTAAACTTTGGATAGCTCCCTGTCATTCTGTTTATTAAGCTGCCAACACACCAACTCCTGAGGGCTTCTACCTCATTTTGGCTATCATTCTGTTTTTCATAATTTTCTAGAACCTTGAGACGATCATGGTAATTTGTTAGAAGAAGTAGAGAAGAAAGGCTTTGTCCTTCTTCTTCAAACACATTTCTTCTTGCTTCATTTTTTTTCATAATTGATAATATATGATTAATTATAAATTACATTTTATTGATATTTTACTACTTGTCAAATCTTATCTTCTGTTTTTTCCAAAAACTCATGAAGTAAAACCATAACAAAGATGATTAAATGGGCGATAAAAGGACTTAAAGTCAAAATCAAAAAAAGTGCATTTTTCTAAAAATATTTTCAAAGAACACAGTGTAAGCTTCGGAATTTTCCGTGTTTTTTTGAGGTAAGTCTCAATAAATTTCTTCAATAACCCGATGGATTCAATCTGGAGATGTTTGATAAACAGAATAGGTATCCTCCCAAAATTTCAGTGTAACGCCTTCACATGAAATGCGGGAAACTGCATAAACACTGGATGAAGAAATTGGATTTTTAGGATTTACATTGGAATTTTTGGAGGATACCAGAATAGTGTGAGCCACCATAATCATGTAAATATATCGATGAAGTGCTTTTAGGGATCTTACTTTGACATCTTCCAGAACAAAGAGTTGCTTCTCCTCCTTGAATATCTGTTCAATCTTCCAACGTCGATAATAACATCCAATGAGCTCAACCCAAGTTCGACAAAATATTTTCACATTTAGTCCTATAAAAAGGCTGATCTAATTTTCGCTAAAATTTTCAACACTACATTTGCCGGGGGCATTTTTAGTATATCGGAATTTCAATCTTCTTCGTAAACCCTGTAAATGCAGCAGCATTGCAACTACTAAGGAGTTGCACTAATAGATTGGCATTGCTGAAATCTTAGATTTCAATCTTTCGCCGTTAGGCTATTGTTCTTAGCAGTTGTCAATGGTGTTTTAAGCTTCTGTGGTTTCAACCAAAAGAAAGTTCCTTTTTTCATACTCAATTAGAGCTCTTTTCAGGGCTATTTCTATGCCCTTCCAATAGATTTCGAACCACATGGGAACAATATCCGAAGGAAGTTGTAAATCATCAGGAGCTTTTTTTCGCATTTCATCGGCCTCATAGAGGCTATTTGCTGCCGCAAGGAAAGCATCCCAGGCCGCCATTTTAACTGCTTGTGACATCATTTCTGGTGTGATACTTTTCTTCCTTTGCATCTCGTCGTAAAAGTCCATCCTGACCATCAAAGCATCTAGATTTCGCCAGGGATTCATTCCCACTAGATATGCTTCTTTTGCTGCTTTATATTTTTGATGAATTTCTTTGGTTGATGTCTCAATTCCTATTGACGAATTCATCAATTGCTTTGTTTCGGCCCAGAGGGGGCTATTGCACATAAACCCAATAGCTAAAATGATCACCCAGACTGTTTTTGGCTGAGCCCAACGAGTCCTTTTCATTGAAATTCTCCCAAGTGGTTTTAGACAAAATTGCCCAATTATGATAAGTGAAACCCGAATACGGGTAATTCCTTTTTTCGTGTGCTGGGAAGTGTTGAGTATAAGAGAATGTCTT
>CAZQFO010000054.1:0-11899 GCA_964592695.1 uncultured Candidatus Peribacteria bacterium | reverse complement strand
AGATGGATGCATTGTGAACTTTTTATTACGAGTTATTAAATCCTCATTCCTAAATTAATGATCTTGCTTCTTGCTTGATTTTTTTGCTATCAACAACTAGAAATAATTATAAATGAGACGAGTTTTTGGAATAACTATAACTTTATTTTTTATTATCACTTTTGGGGTTGTTGGTATTTTTTATGTGAAATCTCCACAGTGGAAATTAGAAGTTAGTACTCTTTTGAAAGAGGCTGAATCTGCAACAAAAAATCCTGATGAATGGAGTTCTGTTTTTAAAAAATCAAAAGACCTTCCTCGTTTTTATCCATTTTCTACACTTAGAGAAATTTTTGAAAAAACAAATCAGATATTTGTATCCATCGAAAACATAAAAGAAAAAATTAAAACAATAGAGACAACTCCACTCAAAACTTCCGAAATTAGATCAATTTTGACCTCCTTTGAGAAAATAGACAAAAATCTATATTCAATCGAAAATAAAATTAATAATATTCCGTCTGGAATCCTCCCTAAAGAACAACAATTCAAACACGCAAATGTGTTGCAAAAACTAAAATCAATCAGAACTATTACACAAGACACACCAATTTTAACAAAAATATTTAACCGATTCTCTGCAGAAGAACGACGCCTACTTATTCTTTTGCAAAATGAAAATGAGGTAAGACCTACTGGTGGTTTTGTGGGAAGTGCTATTATCGTTGATTTTTCTGAAGAAAATATTTCATGGCATTTTTCTGATATATATGCGCTTGATCGACTGGTTCCTATTGATAAACAATTATCTGCTCCTGATTTTTTTCATGGTTTATCAAAAACCATATCAATGCGAGATGCAAACTTCTGGCCCCATTTCCCCACATCCGCACAGACATATCTTAAATTTTTTGGAGATACAAATAAAAAAGTTCCCGACACAGTGATTGCTATAAATCTAAACCTTATAAAAGAAATTTTGAAAGTAACAGGTCCTATAAAACTTGAAAAATGGGGAATTACATTGGACCAGTATAACTTTGATATAGGATTAAATTTTTTGGTTGAATCAAAAATATCCGGTCGATTTGCTACCAAAAGGCCGGTTATGGATTTTGCAGAAAAGCTTTTTTCTTCCGCAAAATGGAAGTCTAATTTATTCGACCCCAATAAACATCCTTCCTTTGATACATTTTGGAAACAAAAAAATCTCCTGGCTTATTCTGAAGACAAAAAACTGCAAAACCTTTTCAAAAAATGGAATTTAACAGGTGAAGTAAACAAAAAACAAAATATAGACAATTTCCTTTATTTTGATTTCATCTCTATTGGAGCAAATAAATCAGATAAATTTATGTGGACAAAAATTTGGCATGATTCAATGGTTCAATCTAACGATAAAACGATAAACACATTAGAAATAACCCGAACCCATGCACTAACTCAAAATGAATTAGAACAAATGTTGCACTACCAAGATATGCCACCCAATATACAAAATCTTTTCGATGAAGAGTTAAAATGGAAATTAGGGGCCGGAGAGAATAGAGTTGTCTTAAGAGTTTTTGTACCAAGAAATGCAAAACTCTTGCAAGAAAAAAATCCTTCTGGTGATATACGAGAAGAAATAAGTGATAACGGACAATTTAAAGTGTTTATTGTTCCTGCTTTTGTGCTTCCAGGAGAAAAACTGAGGATAAAATTCAAATATGAAACCCCCCTAAAGCGTGGTAATTCAAAATGGCGACCATACTTTTTGCAAGTAGTTGGCACCCCTGGAAGAAAACAAACATCCTTTATGGAAACCATATCAACAAGTCCAAATGGAAAATTTACGGCAGAAACAATTAATATAGGTAGGCCTCAAGAATTATTTGATTCAGATTTCAGAGTTTTAGTGGAATTTGATAAAGGAACACCCTATTAAAGAAAATTAATCTCAGATCTTCTTAACCATACTATCTATCGAGACTATCTATAGAGGGCTCCATTGTCCATAAAATTAATCATGAAAAACAAGGAGGCTGTGGAGCCTTATTGCATATATTCAGATATAGATGTAAAAAAATATTATGTTGATTTGCCTGAACATTGGTTGTTCAGTTCAGCAAGAAACCGGATTTTAGAGAAAAATGATATATTGGAAATAGATGATTATGATTGATCTATGTCTATTATTCTACCAAGGCTCCACATCCTCCTTTGTTTTACATTTTGTTTTTTACGGACAATGGAGCCAGCGATGATAGTTGATTTTATTTTTTTAACTATGGAGCTAGATGAGAGGGGGGATACTTTTTACATTAAACCATTAAAATGAAAAAATCGCCTAGTACAAGGAAACATAAATCACCGCATAGTACATGCGACTAAAAATAGTTGATCGAAATTTTGGAATCTCCCATATGATTTCTTTCACAAAATTGATAATTACCGTATTTATCTAATTATTACTACTATGATTTACGCATTCTTGTACTAGGAAAAAGGTTTGATTTAATTAGAATGTTCATATAAAAATTAATTATTGGAAATAAAATTTTAATACCATGGAAGTTCAAGACGGAGTCAAAATATTCATCAAAAATGAAGCTATAGATAAATATCTCTTTATTCTTCGAGATAATAAATCAGAAATTGTTGAACCTAACATGTGGGGTGGGGATTAATCGGAGGTGAAATTGACAGAGATAAAGATTTAATATCAACGATTGAAGGAAAAGTAAAAAGAGAAGTTGGTATTGAAATTTCTGATATAAAACAAATACATCAGATGCCAGTAACTCACGTTATCAATGGACAAGCTCATAGAATAACAGGATATTATTTCGTTTCAAAAACGAATGCGATCTTATCTGACATTAACCTAACCAAAGGACAAAAAGCTGCATTTTTTAGTTTAGATGAAATTAAAAATAAAAGTAATATTGTTTTTGCAGTAAAAGAAATTTTATCTAAACATGAATATCTAATCAAATGAACCAAAATTTTAGAATTTTTTGATGATGTCGTTTGTATTTTATCATTGAATTCTTAACGAGATTTATTTAAATATTTTCTTTTGTTTGTACAATCAATAATCCCTTTATTTTGTGCTGAATACAGTGTTTTTTTGCAAATAAAACTCCAAAATTTGCATCGCAGCTAAATCGTCTATTCGTCCTTTTGGTTTTATTTTTTTAGGCTTTATCACATTTTGAGTAGAAAACCTCTCATCAACAAATTCTATAGAAATAATTTTCGGTAAAATTTTTGATAAATTTTTTGCAAAACTTCTCACATCTTCACAGATTTTATTTTCTATTCCCTCAGAAGAAAGAGGAAGGCCAAAAATAATTTTTTTAATATTTCGGTTCTCAGTGTTTTTTATAATCGCCCCCGCGGCCTCATCGTGCTTAATAGTATCTATAGGAAAAATACATATTCCATCGGGAGAAAAGGCCAATCCACAAAATTTGATTCCATAATCAACGGCTAAAATGGGCTCTTTTACTTCTTGAATCCTTTTATTTTTCTCCTTCGAATTAATAATGATATTCTTAATATCTTTCATGAAAAACTAAAATAAAGCACTTTGAAATGCGGTATTTAATTGCAAACCAGCAGTTTTTTTATCAAAATTAACTTTTCTCCCATATAAATCCTTCGCACAAATAGTAACCAGTTCGTCAGGAGTCTCTATAATTAAAAATTGCCCTTTTATAGCAACTATTCTGCCTGAAACATATTCATTCTCATCTAATGCAACATAATGAAAAGCTTTTTTGGAAGAAAAATTATCCAATCCATAATACTCATTCCATGACTTGATTTGAGGAGGTGTTAATAAAAACTCATTCAAATGTGGATAACTCTCTAAAGAATTTTGAAAACTTTTTAGTTTTTCACATAAAATAGATTGGCCCTCTGCCAGACCTAATTCAGGTACTAAAAACTCCTTTTTTTGAGATACCTTAACTTTATCCATGATACCTGATTTTCGAAAAAGTGTTTCTATCTGTCGAGCGGAAACCCCATCAGGGGTTTTTGCAATATAAAGTGTTAAATGAGAGCCTTGTTCTAATTGCCTTAATTCTTTCCGCCCCTCCCCTGAAACCCCAACCTTTATCAAGTCCTTATCAAACAATGCTAAATATACATAATGATTTCCAGATATTTTCTTTATATCTTGTTCTGAAAAATGAGTTCGATCAAATCCATCAAAAGAAGTAAATATAAAACTTCCCTCCCGAGCTCTACATATATCACATTTAGCTCTTCCAATAAATTGCTGAGGACAATTCTTCCATTTTCCATCTTCCTTGTGTCCACTACAACTAACTCCAGAACACACAGAAAAAGTTATATCATCTCCTATTAAAACCTTCTTTTTTCCAAACCGCAAACCATCATGAGCTTCTATGGTACATTCTAATGGACTATGCCAACGAAACTCGAATATTTGAACTTCCATCAAAAGTATTTAACCCCTTATAATTATTAATGCAAATGATAACTGTAAAATTTTTTTACTCGATTCGTTAGTTTTTACAGACTATCATTATCAATATAATAACTTTTTCCTTAATGTCTTTAATAGAAAGATATATCAAGTGTTTTTAAACTCTAAAAATTTATCACACAATTATTTATCAAAATTAAATACAAAAGTTTTCCACAATTTATATTTTTTTTAAGAAGTAATTATTATTTCCTGTTTTTTCTTTTTAATAATAAAAAAAAGATGTACAAAAATTTTATAGTTTATGAATTAATTGTGAGTTTTGATTTAAATTTAAAATATATAAAAAAGACTAATCGGTATGATAAATAAGCTAAATAATTATTTTAAAGATTATTTCTATTGTTACTACTAATTTTTAATATTTAATAAATTAATATTTCATTAATGAAAATTGATTATAGTTTTTCATTAATTTTTATTCCAAAATTTTTGATTGCAGAGTTGAAAGATTTTCTGATTTCAGAAATGGAATTTTCTTCATTTATTTTTGAATTAAACCATGTTTTTTGTGTAGAAGGTCTTAGATATAGATCTCTATCTAATTCAAGTTGAATTGTGTATATTTTATTAGAGTTCTTATTTAATAATTTAATTTTATCATTATGAGGATCTCCAAAAAATCGTGTAATATGTCCTCCTAAATAAATTTCATTAATTAATACTTGTTTTTCATCTGTTTCGTAAAAACTTTTTAAAAGGATTTTTTGAAAAATTTCTATCATAAAATCAGGTGATGTGGAATTTTCTCCATTTGAAATTATAGCTGTTGGCATGGTGAATTGAGATCTTTTATGACTCCCTCTTTTTTCTAAAATACGATTACTGGTATCATGCAGATCAATTAAAATTATTGGCTTGTTTTTATTTTCTGGAAAAGTTAGTAGAAACTCAATGTGTTTAAATATCTGTTCAAGATAAGGCATTACAGATAACTGAGCAAAACGGTTTTTCCAATAATCCTGTTTATTTTTTAGTTCTAATTCAAATTTATCAGTCCATATTTGATTTCCTCCAAAATCTTCTGTTCGTATGAAATCTGATGCATTAGGATCTCTATTTGGATCTCCTATTAATCTGCTATATTTGGGATATACAAGATGATTGGATGGGATATCTTTGGTTAAAAATCGTGTTCCATAGTCCGAATAATTTCGGATAAGGATGTCATTAAAATCTTTATGAATGTATTGTTTTACAAAGTGAGGAATCTCACGTGATCCATGAGTATCCATAATGAGGATATTGGAAGGAAATTCTGGAAAGTTATTATTGCTGTTCATGTTTTTTAGTTTAGTTTGTGTTTAGTATACAATCATTAAGCATAACTAAAAATAAATTTTAGTTGATTTTTATAAATAATTAGAATATATGTTTTCCTGTGGTTATGATTTTAATTATTTAGCATGTTAAAAACAGTTTTATATTTCGTTTTAACAAATGTCGCGGTTGTCGCTGTGTTGATGACTATAACTAGTGTTTTTGGGATAGAACCATACATTAGCGAATATGGTTTAAATTTGACATCTTTAGCTATTTATGCGGCAATAATAGGGTTTACAGGTAGTTTTATTTCACTTTTTTTATCCAAATGGATGGCTAAATGGATGATGAAGGTTGAAATTATTGTACAGCCTGGCACTGTTGTGGAATCAAAATTAATAGAAACAGTGTCTCGTTTAGCTCAGCAAGGGGGATTAAAAATGCCAGAAGTTGGAATTTATCAATCAAATGAAGTAAATGCGTTTGCAACAGGGTGGAGTAAAAATAATTCTTTAGTTGCTGTTTCTTCCGGATTGTTACATGAAATGAGTGATGATGAGGTTGAAGGTGTTTTGGCTCATGAGATGGCACATGTTTCAAATGGAGATATGGTGACTATGACATTGATACAAGGGGTCGTAAATACTTTTGTGATTTTTGCTGCCAGATGTGCGGCATATGGGGTGCAGATTGCAATGGGGAAAGATAAAGAGGAGATAGGTGGACTTGCTTATTGGATAACTTCAATTGTTTTTGAGATTGTATTTGGGTTTCTAGCATCATTTATCGTTTTTTATTTTTCAAGAAAAAGAGAGTTTGCTGCAGATTTTGGAGGGGCTAGTTTTGTGGGAAAACAAAAAATGATTGCCGCATTAAGGCGACTTCAGGAATTAACAGATCGAATTGATTCTTCTCAAAAAGAAATGGCAACTATGAAAATATCAGATAAACCAGGTAGTTTTATGGCTCTTTTGTCTACTCATCCGAAACTGGAAGATAGAATTGAAGCATTACAAAAAGCAGCGATTAGTTAACTTTTTTATGAGATTTGATGTCTTAACCCTTTTTCCAGAATCTTTTCGTTCTTTTTTGAGTACATCAATGATAGGAAGAGCTGTTGATACCAAGAAAATTGAAGTAAATTTGATAAATATACGAGATTTTGCAGATAATAAACACAAACAAGTTGATGACATACCCTATGGAGGGGGGGCTGGAATGGTGATGATGCCACAGCCTTTATTTGCAGCCATCGATTATACGAAAGATTTGGTTTCAGATAATGCTCAGGTGATATATATGACCCCTCATGGAAAAACTCTGAACCAGAAATTATCAGAAAATATATCTGCAAAGCAAGATCGGCTTATATTGCTCTGTGGTCATTATGAAGGAGTTGATCAGCGTGTAAGAGATTATTTAGTAGATCAAGAGATTTCAATAGGTGATTTTGTTTTAACTGGTGGAGAGTTACCGGTTCAGGTTTTAATTGATTCTGTTGCCAGGTTGATTCCAGGGGTATTGGGAAAAGAAGCTAGTCATCAGGAAGAAAGTTTTTCTGCAAAATTAGATCGAAAATGTGAATATCCTCATTATACGCGGCCAGCTGATTTTAAGGGGCTAAAAGTTCCAGATGTATTATTATCTGGACATCATGCAGAGATTGCTAAATGGCGCAAAAATAATGTGTGTAAAAAAAACATACTAAAGAATCTTGACTCTTTATAATTCCTATTTAAAATCCCACCGATGGAAACAATGATTCAAAAGGCTTTACGTCTTCTTTTGGACAGGTTTGGTGCGGTTTATGACTGTATTACTGTGCAAGAGGAAAATGAGCACTATCGTGCAAATATTGAAACTGAAGATCCTGCTCGATTGATAGGGAAAAGTGGAGCTGTATTGGAAGCTTTACAGATTATTTTAAAAAATATTCTTTGGGAACAAAATGCTGAAAAGGTGTTTGTAAGTGTGGATGTCGATAATTATAGAAAGGATCAAGAAGATCGTTTGTTAGAAAAAGTTGGAAAATATGTGGATTCAATGAAGGATCGCAACTTATCTGAGACAATTCTCCCGCCTATGAGCCCTTATTTTCGTCGGGTTGTTCATATGTGGATTGCGTCTAGTTATTCTGAGTTATCTTCTGATTCTATAGGGAGAGGGGAAGAGCGGTCGGTTAGAGTTTTTTATAAATAGTTATTGTTGAGGATATAGCCTTCTTGCTTGATGATCTTTTTTTGGGTGATTAAAAATGTAAAATAATTTTCAAATGAAATATACAACAGATAGTCTTCGGAAAAAGTGGTTAGATTTTTGGAAATCAAAGCAGCATGAGATTATACCCAGTGGGGCTGTGATTCCGGAAAACGATCCTACTGCGTTGTTTATTAATTCGGGGATGCATCCCCTTGTTCCTTACTTAATGGGGCAAAAGCATCCGCTGGGGACTCGTTTGGCAAATTTTCAAAAGTGTATACGAACAGGAGATATTGAAGAAGTGGGAGATGCTACACATCTTACTTTTTTTGAAATGTTGGGCAATTGGTCGTTTGGAGATTATTTCAAAAAAGAACAGATTACTTGGTCGTATGAGTTTTTAATAGATGTATTACAGTTGCCTATCGATAAGTTAGCATTTGCTGTTTTTGCCGGAGATGATGATGCTCCCCGGGATGAGGAATCTGCAAGTGTTTGGCGAAAACTCGGAGTACCTGTCTCCAGGATTGCATATCTAGGAAAAGAAGATAATTGGTGGGCAAAGGGAGATGTGGGACCTTGTGGACCAGATACTGAGATGTTTTATTGGACAGGTGATGGACCAGCTCCTAAAAGCTTTCAGGATACCCATAAAGACGATAGATGGGTTGAAATCTGGAACGATGTTTTTATGCAGTTTAACAGGGCTGAGGATGGAAAATTAGAAGCTCTTCCTGCTCAAAATATTGATACTGGGATGGGACTTGAACGAACAGTCTTTGTTTTGAATGGGCAGCAATCAGTGTATCAGACTGATGCTTTTGCAAGTATTTTGCAGTCAATATCTGTGCTTTCAGGGAATCCTGAAATTTTTAGTAATCCTATTGGTGAATCCGATATACATGCTTCAGCAAGGATAATAGCTGATCATATTAGAAGTGCTGTTGTGATTTTAGCTGATCGTATAACTCCTTCGAATATAGATCAGGGGTATATTTTGCGACGTCTTATTCGACGAGCACTTCGGCATGGACGAAAAATAGGGGTTTTTGGTGATTTATGCATAAGTATTGCAAAAGTAGTAATAGATAAACTCTCTACAGCTTATCCTGAGATCAAGGATAATGAGCAATTTATTTTAGATGAGTTATCTGCAGAAGAAATTCGGTTTTGCAAGACACTTGCATCTGGGGAAAAGGAATTTGAAAAGTTGGTATCGAAATGTGGAGGTAATATGTCTGGGGAACAGGCTTTTTACTTATATGAAACTTATGGATTTCCTCTTGAAATGACGGAAGAGTTGGCATCGGAGAAAGGTATAAATGTAAATGCAAAAGGGTTTCAAAAAGCTTATAAAGATCATCAGAATAGGTCTCGATCAGGACAATCTGAAAAGTTTATAGGAGGTTTGGCTGGGACAAGTGAATCAGAGACTAAATTGCATACGGCTACACACTTGTTGCATGCGGCTTTGAGGAGAGTGCTTGGAGATCATGTAGAGCAGCGTGGATCAAATATTACGCCAGATCGATTAAGGTTTGATTTTGTACATGCGGATAAAATGACTTCAGCACAAATTGCAGAAGTTGAAAGATTTGTAAATGATGCGATTCAGGCCGATGTTCCGGTTGTTTGTGAAGAGGGGACAGTAGATGAGGCGAGTGAGCAGGGGGCTATAGGTTTATTTGGACATAAATATGGAGAGTTAGTGAGGATTTATACTATGGGGGAATTTTCAAAAGAGATCTGTGGAGGACCTCATGTGGAAAGTACGGGGAAACTGGGGAGTTTTAAAATTAAGAAAGAGCAGAGTTCTAGTCGGGGGGTGAGACGGATAAAGGCTGTGGTGGGAAAATAGTGTGGTGTTTTTATATTATTATCTTGGTTATATCCTCAAGGTGGTGATGAAGATTTTATTTTTTATTTATTTAAAGATGTCATCAAATCACGTTTATGTTCTTCTTCCATAATCAAAATATCTTCCAAAATTCTACGCAATCCATATTCTTGAAGTGCTTCTGCCTGTTTAATCAAATCTTTATACATTATAATTGCATTTTCTTCTCCCTTAAGATCATATTCCAGCATTTCTTGTGAATCGTTAGATGTATGTCTTTTTTTTACATCCATAGAAGGGGTTCCCCCCAGAAATACTATTTGCTCGGATAGAGTTACTGCATGTTGCATTTCTTCTTGAGAATGAATGAGCAGTTCTTTGATAATAGAGTCATATTCTGGTCCTGTCATCATAGCTGCGTGTGTAATGTATTGAATGGCCGCTCCGTACTCAGCTTCCAGAGCTGTATTGAGTCTTGTAATTAAATTTTCTTTGGTGGTCATGATTAATGGGTTATCAAATCTAGATGATTTATACCTTAAAAAAATTGAGAATGCAAAAAATAAAAAAATTGGTAATTCCTTTGGATCAATTGTCAAAGTGTAAACACTCCAATCCCGTACCATGAGAACAATAATAAAATGCTATAAATTGGCTCTATAAAAAAGATATACTGAGACATTAGATCTTCGCCAAGATACGATTTTCACAGGGCTCCTCGGCTGACAAATCAGCTTTCGTCGCCCATGAAAATCGCAAAAACTACAACTTTAGTTTTTTTACTGGTACGTCATTGGAGTAATTACGTCAAAACAAATCTTGACATTTTGAATTCGTTTTGTATTAGTATTCTGAATAGCTCTTTTACATGTCACTTGTAATTCGTAAAGATAGTTCTGTTTTTATTCTTAATTCTGTGTTTTTGTAGTGAAAACATAGCCAATAAGCGTGGTTTAAAAAATTCGATTATTAATAAATTTTTACATCCGTGTTAACCGATCCTTGAGCAGAGATGCTCTTTGCGATTACCATAGATCTTCTTGAAGATAGGAGTTTCCGATGAAATATTCACTAGTTTTGTTTGTGATTTTGTTTTTCGCAGTTCCAACAGCAACCTCAGCTGCTGCATGGATTCATCAACAGCAAACATTTCTCTCGTTAAAACATGCTTTGAGACATGTGTATAATAGTACTGTTTGCAAAGGGAAATTGGCAAAGATTGATACACCTCTTGCTTTGCTTTATCCCAAACTTAGGCAGTACTCCGAGTATTCATTGTCAATTCGAGCTCCTATAACCAATGCAGCAGTGCGTTGGGATTTGCCTCCCTGCTTACTTGTGGCTCAGTCAATAATTGAGTCGGATTTAAACCCCATGTCAATCTCTGGCGCTGCGTGCGTAGGCCTTATGCAGCTAAATGAGGATTTTCTTACAGAAAGGGGAAATATGGGGTGCAAGATAGACAATCGATACAGTATTTTTGACAGCTACTATGGGGGCGCATGTTTGTTGAGTAAACTGATTCGTAGATACAAAGGGGATATATATGCTGCGTTATTGGCATATATTGCCGGAGCAGGATCAGTAGATTTTCTCCTAAAACAGTATGGGAATCTGAAAAATGCCAAAAAGGCGTTTATCAGGGGTGGCAGAAAATCAATGAAAACTGTGGGGAAAGTCTATGTGGGTAAAGTCAGCTGGGCTTACCCAGACAAAGTTCTTTCGTTGTTTATGCAAGAGTGAGCGAGGATTGGTAATTTTCTCTCTCCCGTTTCGTACGGGGGAGGTTTTTTATAGTTGATCAGCAAAATTAGTAATTACCTCAATTCAGTACCATGAGCACAACAAGTAAATGCTGTAAATTGGCTCTAGAACAATAGCCTAACGGCGAAAGATTGAAATCTAAGATTTCAGCAATACTAATCTATTAGTACAACTCCTTAGTAGTTGCAATACTGCTGCATTTACAGGATTTACGAAGAAGATTGAAATTCCGATATACTAAAAAAGATAAACTAAAATATTGGATCTTCGCAAGATGCGATTTTCATTGGACTCCTTGGCTGAGAACAATAGCCTAACGGCGAAAGATTGAAATCTAAGATTTCAGCAATGCTAAT
>CAZQFO010000053.1:0-11946 GCA_964592695.1 uncultured Candidatus Peribacteria bacterium | reverse complement strand
CTCCCGGAGCTGGAAAAACGCTATGGAAAAAAGAAGGCGGAGAAGATCATCGTTTCTTCGATGGGGTTAATGCAGGAGGCGGTAGACCAGCAATTTGAAGACCCAGTCGGGGTGGTCAGTCTGGCGCTGGGGCTGGGGATTCGAAATCCAGAACATATCCGGGCACTGGAACTGGTGGTTCAGGCTGGAGAGGGAACAAGGACGACACAATTGTACAATCGGTCGGGGGATGAGGTGGAGCAGGGGGAGGTGGAGTTGATTCGGATATAGTTTTTTGCATATAACACTGTTTCTATGTCTTAAATTTGCATTTTCTCTAGGTTTTTAATAAGATGGTCGTGTACACGAAAAAAATTCGTGCCTTGTTATATGATTATCACAATGTCCATGGAGACTATCCCCATGCCTACCGTCACTCTGGAGAACGTTACTGTTGGAGACATTCAAAAAGAACTGCAGGAGCGGTTCCACCTTGGTCAATCCCAACGAATTCAAAGTGCTACTCTCCTACTAGAAGGAAATGACGAAGGCGTAGAGGGAGCCTCCTCCCAAGCTTTGAAAAATCGCTGGCAGACTTTTGCAAGCAGGATCAAGAGCCATAGTCCAATGAAGGGAGTGAGCAGTGGCGAGTTGAAAAATCTCTCTGAAGGATTTAAGGAAAGCCTCGAATTTGACAAATAAAATTTCATGAAATATCTGTTTGATTTTGATTCCCTGTCTGCCATTTACACGGAAGATCACCCTTACCATGGAATGGTTTTAGAGTTTCTTGGTACCCTGGTAGAAGATGACCTGGTTTGCATATCAGTTGTGACGCTTTTCGAAATGGAATATAGCCTGTCAAATTGTAAAAATGTAAATAAGCAAAAAATAATTAGAGCTACCATATATGATATTCAAGAAAATTTTGTTGTGATTCCCTTGGAAAAAAGAGAGTCTGGGATTTACGGAGATATAAAGACAAAATATAAAGAAGAGTTTGGAACTAGCCGCGAAAACATGAAGAAACATAATATAGACTTTATGATTGCGAGCACTTCAATTTCCCATGACTGTACTTTATGTGGTCTAGATACAATTTATAAAAAGTTATCCGACATTACAGAGTTGAAAGTTTGTGCGTGGCAAGCATGATGAAGTAAACATTGATAACCTTGCCCCTCTTTTCAAATTTTTCAAGCCAATTGAAGGGCATTGGGTTCGTCTGCATAAAGGCACCGAAACCACCACAGGAAATCTGGTATTGAATTGATCTGACGAACCTATCGGCGGTTTTGGTTCTCCCAAAGTTGATGGTATTTCAGGCTGCTGATTTCAGGGGAAGGATTCCGATGGAATCGCGAAGCTTTTCGTCGGAGAAATCGTACTCGCCGAGCATGTTGATATGCGCCCAGGACATGGGAGAATGGGTAGCGATGAGGCGGCGCAGATTTTCCTTTACGCCTTCGTCAGTGGCTTTTTGGGGTGTGAAGTCCATCGGTACGAAAAGTAGCGTTAAGAAATACGTTGTTTCAAAGGCACGGGTTGAAGTGTCGAATTTTACATACAAGCAATTTACACGACGGTTTCTATCTGTTTTCAATGCCTTGTGTTTATCATAAACCCAAAGATTGTTTCCTGTCTTTCGCTTTTGCAAAAATAACGCTTCCTCCGTCACTTGGTGACTAAATCGAGAGCCAAATCGGAATGGGAATCTGGTCTCGAAATCAGCCGTAGGGAACAGGGGGATTTCAGGAGCCTTTAAATCGCCAAAAAACTAGCCCTTACAAACCTCAAGCCAAAATCCTGTGGTGGGTTACGTACCTTTGTGCAGAGGAACCCTTGTTTCAGGATCAATGCCGTCCAGGTCGATACCGCTGTTGGTGATGGTCTTGACCAGCCGGTCAGTCAGGATTCGAACCGCTTCGATTTCTCGTTCCATGACGCTCTCCTTTCTGTCGCATAAGGTCCTATCGCAACTGGAGAGCATCATGGTCTCTCCCTATTTGAACCCCCGACTATCCTCAGACATCCTGAAGCCGCATGACGTGGCCAAATCGGTTGTGCGTTTTGATGTAGTGCTTATGGTCGTCCGTGATAAAAACGGCATCCTCAGTAATCGCCAGCGCGTGAAACATTGAATCATAGCTGGAGATGTAACCCAATCCGCCCGTATCCGTTTGCGCCATATCTACCGCTTTTGCAATGACCGCCGGAGAAGGATTTGCGATATGCAAAATACCGGCCTCAATCGCCTCTTCTAAAATATTCACCGCTTTCAGAAGGTCAGGCTTGGGGACGTTGTTTTTGATCAGAGCATTGACCAACTCGTAGATGATCAGGCTCGGAGCCAGAATCCGGAATTCCCCGGTTACTGCCCGGGAAAAAATGCTATGCGCCTGTTCCCGTCGTTCCTCGTTGACAAACAGCTTCACCAGAACTGACGTATCCAGTACGAACTTATTCATGTAGGGGAAGGTGTTAGGTTTCTCGTGTCGATCCGTTCCCGTTCCTCGCGGATCAGGTCAGTCATGTTACGATCTACGTTCAGGGGGGGGAAGTCCCGGAGAGACTGAAGAACGTTCTGTTTGGCAGAGACTTCAGAAATTTTCATTTCAGGAGTGCCGGGTTCGTCCAGTTCAACCCGAATTTTAACACGCTTATCACGATTAAGCCCGAATCGTTTCTCAAATTCAGCCTGAATGTCTCCAAACCGGATATTCTGGAAAACGTATGTGCTCATATCGAGTGCCTTCATGCGGAAAGATTATATGCAGCATGATAACCGATGGAGTTGTAAAAGTCAATAATATCAAATGGGGGCACGGAGCTGGGAAAGGGCATGCTCATACATTTTCCGCCATCCATGCCCGATGCTGCCAGTTGCAACAAAGAATCAGAAAATGGGTTTGCAAAAAGTGTTTTGAAGCATAGAATACGAAAGCCTACCCGAAAGGTCCCTATTGTGTATCCTCTTGTAGATTCCATATCCTTTAACCAAAATCCGCCATGACCAAAAACCGCACAACAGCGCCATTTCCAGAATCCGGCACTCCCGAAGAAGGACAACAAATCACTTCCCGAAAGATTCTGCCGATACCACAATGCCCTTCGGAGGATCATCTGAGCCTCTGGGCAACCGTATATCTGACCCATAAATGTACCGCCGGGCCAGAAACCAAAAAGGCCAAACGGCGAGACATCCAACGGTTGATCGATTTTTTACAGGAGACAACCGGCAGTGAGGAGCGAATCAACTGGACCCCGGCAAAATCCAGGGAGTTCCGAGACTGGATGAAAACGAAGTTGCACAAAGATGGTAGACGGCGCTGGGGGGACAAAGCCATCAACCGAACCATCACCCATCTGAAAACCTTCTCCAAGTTCGCAGATTGGGTATCGAACCATCCCCGGACTCCTTTTTATCCGTTCCCACTTGGCGATCCCATGGCGGAAATTAAGTTGTTACCAACGAAGACCGGCCTGGACGTTGAAAGAGCACTGACAGACGAGGAAGCCAACCGGATGCTTCATGCGGCCGACCAGCTACCGATTCTGGTAGGACGATCCCGAGATCGAAACCGGTATAAAGACAAAACCCCTCCCATCAAAAAGGGCAGCCGGTGCTACCGTGATCGGGCGATCATCTATCTCTTCTTCGGTTCCGGAATGCGCCGTACAGGGGTGACCAAGTTGAACCTGGCAGGGTTTGATATTGGAAACAGAACGGCAACGACGGAGGAAAAAGGTGGGGCGATGCACACCTATTCGCTTTCCATGGAAGCAGTACAAGCCATTCGAACCTATTTGGATCGAGAACGTCATCTGGATGTTGCACATTGGCAAGGTTCCAATGCATTATTTCTTCCTTCCTTTACTGTGAAGAAGAAGGATGGGGAGAAAAAGTTCCGAAACAGCTCCGGTCGATTGACAGTTCGGGCGATCAACCAGATATGGTCAAAGGTTGCCCGGCATGCGATGGTGGAGGGCAAGACCCCTCATGGAGCACGGCATACCGTCGGGCGGAAGATCGTGCGAAAAACAGGCAGTGTGGCGGCGGTGGCAGTGCAGTTGGGGCATCAGAACCCGAAGTATTCCTTGGCATATGATCAGCCGAGGAGAGAGGAGTTGCAGAAAGCATTAGATGGATAGGGGTGTGCCTTGATATATAATTATCACAATGTCCATGGAGACTATCCCCATGCCAACCGTTACTCTGGAGAATATCACTGTTGGAGACATTCAAAAGGAACTGCAAGAGCGGTTCCACCTTGGTCAATCCCAACGGATTCAAAGTGCCACTCTTCTGCTGAAAGGAAATGACGAAGATGTAGAAAGCCCCCCCTCACAAAGTCCGAAAAATCGCTGACAGACTTTTGCAATCAGGATAAAGAAGCTGTCCGGTATCACAGGTTTAAAAATTTGTGTGTGGCATGATAAATTGTTAGGAATGACGACTCAGAAATTGTACTGGCGTTAAAATATCAATCCCCTGAAATGGGGAGAGTACCAGAAGGTCATTGTCTCCAGTGATGATGCAGTCTACCTTTCCGGACATGGCTGCTTCAAGGATCATGTTGTCCTTTGGATCTCTGCAGGCGTTAATGGAGAAGGAGGGTTGGACGGTTACACATTCGCGGGCAAGAGACTCCAGAGCCGCCTCTCTGTCCTCTAAATTTTGAAATCTGGAAAATTTGTCAGAGACAATTTTATCCAGCAACTCCTGAAAGGTGTCCTCAGAGAAAATCAAGGAGCCATGCCGAACGACATAATCCAAACAGGCAGAGGGATTAATGCTGTCGAAGCAAATAGCACTAATAAAAATATTCGTATCAATAACAACTCGCATGGGGGAAATCAAAAGGTGTGGCTTACTTTTTCCCCCAGAATATCGTCAAGATCCTCGGGGGTCATGTCGTTTTCTTTGGCCTGTTGACGGCAGGTTTTGATACGACGTAATAGTTCTTGTTTCCCCGTTCGTCGCTCATCCTCCGTGTAAAGCGTCACATAGTAAATTTGTTCCGGCTCGATAGAGGCCTGAGCACGCAAGGATCCCAGCCGGAGAAGATCCTTTCCTTTTATTCCCTCAATGGTCTGAGGCATGGTGACCGACCTTTCTTTGAGTTTCATGGGTGAAAAAGTGAACGGCACAATTATACCCAGACAGGAAAATTTGTCAAAAAAAACTAAAGGAGTCATATCACCGGGAAAATTATTCTCCAAATTAAAGATAAATATTTTTAGTCTATGGTCTTTGCTGAGCGTGGCTGTAGGATCGTTAATCGCGGGACATTGGTCGTCCCTGACCTTGCTTGTTAATACCTGGAACAGTTGGCAAGAGTATGAATACGGCGCTTTGGTTCCCCTGATTTCCGGCTGGTTGGTATGGCAGAGACGCAAATTATTACACATCAAAGGAACATGGACCGGGGTCGGAATAATATTATTAGGAATATTAATCTCGTTTTCCGGTCGATTGGCAGTAACTCCCGCTATTGAACAGTACGGATTCGTGATCCTTATTTTCGGGCTGACATTAAGCCTCACCGGCTGGCAGGCGTTTAAAAACATCGTCGGCCCCTTAATGGTCCTCCTGTTCATGGTCCCCTTACCGACCTTTCTCCACATCGCTTTGTCAAACAATTTACAATTGGTTTCCTCAGAATTTGGGATCTCTTTTCTCCATGCTTTGCACATTCCGGCCTTTCTGGACGGCAACATTATTGATTTGGGGACACATCGATTACAGGTGGTAGAGGCATGCAACGGACTTCGTTATTTGCTGCCCATCACTACCATATCTTTTGTTTGCGGGATTATGTTTAGAGGTTCCTTCTGGATACGGACAACCATCGTGCTTTCTGCCATCCCCTTGGCTATATTAATGAACGGTTTTCGTATCGGAGTAACCGGCGTATTGGTCAGTATTTGGGGGATAGGGTTGGCAAAAGGGTTTTTGCATGATTTTCAGGGGTGGATTGTTTATGTGTTGTGCCTGGCATTTTTGATATTGGAAATGACCCTCATCAATTCTTTGTCTGGCAACGGTCGATCTCTGGCAGAGACACTACGGTTTGAGACAGATCAAACCGGGTCATCGACCGGATCGTCACCGACGATGATCCTCAAACCAGCACTGGCATCAACAGCTCTTCTGATGTTTTTTGCCATTTTTGTCCATGTGAAGGATATTATTGCCACACCGATAAATCGAGCCTCTCTTTCCAGCTTTCCAATGTCTATCGGTAACTGGCATGGACAACCTGATATGCCTCTGTCTGATAAGATACTGGAAATTTTAAGGCTGGATGACTACCTTGTTGCGGATTTTTCCAATAATGAGTCCCCACCTATAAATTTGTACATAGCTTATTACAAACACCAAGAGATCGGAAAAGCGATCCATTCTCCAGAAGCCTGTCTCCCAGGTAGTGGATGGACTATTTCCGAACAGAGACGTATCAAAATCCATACCGATACTAAAAATTTATCTTTACAGGCCAACCGGGCGGTCTTAACCAAAGATGGTCAAAATCTTTTGATGTACTTTTGGTTTCAGCAAGCCGGGCGAAGTATTGCCAATCCGTTTTTATCCAAGTTGTACCTGTTAAAAGACTCCATAACCAGGGGACGCGGAGACAGTGCGTTGATACGTTTAATAATCCCTGTTGCGAATTATGAAACAATCGAAGATAATGACCAACAGCTAAAAATTTTTACAAACTTGATTATTCCACATCTCAAAAATTACGTTCCAGATTGATTTTTAGGTGTTACCGTTATGGAAAAAGATTCAAAAAAAACGGTCAGAAATCATAAAAATGATTGGGGGATCCTTATTGGACGATCCCCTTCAAATAAGATCGTCATCAAAGACCGGTTTCTGGAACCCTCTCATTTGGTGATTACCCGTGAAGTCGACAAACATTATATCCGTTTATTTCGTGGAGTTGCTGGGACATTTACCCTAAACCACGAGACAGTAACAAGCAAGACATTAATCAAAGATGGGGACCGCATTGAGGTTGGCAAATCAATTATTAAGGTAAAATTTAACCCGGAACTTTTCCTGGATGTTTATACATTCGATCAAAAACGTAAATCAGTACGTTGGATCCTTGGTCTGATATTTTTTGTGATCATGATTGGTTCCGGCATTCTTTTTTGGCCCCGCCTATTTCCTGATGTTGCTGCACAAAGATATTTTGATCAGGGAAACATACTTTTCGAAAACGGTGATTATGTAAAGTCCCGTCTCTTGTACCAAAATACGCTTCGAATTCAGCCAAACCATGCGGAGGCAAATTATCGTCTGGGACTAATCATGGAAAAAGACGGACGGATTTCCCAGGCATTTGGACACTTCCTGACCGTTGTCAAAAACGATCCAAAGCATATTGACGGACTTGTGCGTACCGGTCGGTATTTATTTGGAGATAACCGTATGGCACAGGCTATGGAAATAGCGAACCGTATTCTTGTACTCGACCCAAGACATAAGGAAGGCGGCATAATGCGAGCGGCTATCCTGAATCGTCAGGGACAAGAAGAACAGGCCATATTGGCATGTAAAAAACTCATCATGATTGACCCCAAACACATCGAAGCCGTGACTCTTTTGTCAACACTGTATGAGAAGCGAGGAAAGCCCGTTAAAGCTGTAAAAACATACATAAACAGTCTTAATGGTCAGTCAGATAACACGATCCTGTCTACCCGTCTATCCATGCTGTATGAGCGGATTAATGAGCTGCAAAATGCGGAAAAAATTCTTACAAACTTAATAACAACAAAACCGGAGGAATCTAATCGTTGGATGTGGCTGACTGATCATTATATGCGGACAAAAAGACCGGACAAAGCAATAAACACCATGGAGGAAGCAATAAAAGCCAATCCAAATGATCACGGCCTGCGTCTAACATTGGCATCCATATTACAAAAAGAAAACCATCCAGAAAAAACAATCTCAGTCTATCAGGACATAATTTTAAAGTCCGGAGGTTCTATAGAAGGAATGGTAGCACGTCTCGGGTATGGGGAGTTTCTTCTTAAAGACGGCGACATAACATATGCATCCAGCTTGTACCGTGAAGTCGTCAATTCCAAATTTAAAACCCCTCAAGCATCAATGGTTCGATCCCGGGGATGGCAAGCCCTGGGACGCATTGCCCTCAGCCAAAAAGAGTGGGGAGAAGCTGTGGATGCCTTTCGATCAGCGGTAAGAGAACAACCAAATTCAACAGAGAACAATAATCTACTTGCTGTTTCCTTGAAGTTGATTGGGGCAGATGAGGAAGCAAAAAAAATTCTGGAGAAATCGACCTCCCTCAATCCAAAGGATCCACAATCCCAGGTTCTTCTTGGAGGCATCGCCATAAATGATGGCAATCTAAAAGAAGCGAAAAAGAGGTTTCGATCCGCACTGTCAATCCGACCGAACCATTTCCAAGCAATGGTTGGTCTGTCCGTTGTTCATGGCAGACAGGGAGACTGGCGTTCATCCCTAGAAACAGCGGCACAAATCAGGGAAAAGTTTCCGAAGCATCCCATCGGTATGTTTTTGCATGGCAAAACCAGCTTCCAACTAAAAAGGTATGACGACAGTATCTACACTCTGAAAATAATCCAAAAAAATTTTCCGGATGCCATTCCGCCACAAATCGTCTTAACCAAAAGCTATATAGCGGTCAACAAAACAGGGGAAGCCGAGTCTCTCATTAAAAAATTGCTCAAAATCAATCCAAAAAATTCCGAAATACTGAATCTTTATGGCGAAATACAAGCCTCAAAAAACGAAAGTTCCAAAGCAGAAACTGCATTTGAAAGAGCCATAGACATAAACCGAAAATGGCTGCGGCCAAGATTTAATTTGGTGCAGTTACACATAAACGAAAAAAAAACGGAAAAAGCCATATTATTACTAAAACAGGCAGCAAAAGAGTTTCCGAAAAGACCGGAAATACACCTAAAGATGGCCACCATTTATTCACAGAATAGAAACTTCAAAAAATCTATGACCGCTTATGAAAAGGTCATGAGCCTGGACCCGAAAAATGAAGCCGCAGCTAATAATTTAGCCATGTTACTCATAAACCACAAAATTGACAGTGCCGACACGAAGAAAGCATTGATGATTGCAAAGCGGTTCGAAAGGTCCAATCATCCAGGGTTTCTGGATACTCTTGGATGGGCATATTATAAAAACCATGATTTAGAAAACGCAATAAGGATTTTAAAAAGATCAGTGACTATCGAACCTGACAACGCCGAACATCAATACCATCTTGGGCTCATTTATAAACAGGCTGGATTTAAAGAAAAAGCAAAATATCACTTAAAAATATCACTGAGCACAGGTCAGAAATTTCCGGGACAGGAAGCGGCAAAAAAGATGGCGGAAAGTCTGTAAAAAATAGAACTTCAAATTCACGATGAACACAAAAAGTAAAAATTTCAGGTACGGGAAATATAAAATATTGTGAAAATACCAAAAGCAAATAACGGAAAAGTAGCGGGAATGGGGACAGGAGATAATAAATTAAATTTAAAGTTTCCGGTCATTATGGTGGTCCCGGCAGTCGAGTTTGTTACATAAAAAAGCCCTCCCGCATTCACACCATGATATTCTGTGTTGATAACATTTATTTGTGAGGCTGGAGAATAAACAACATTCCTGGTTGGTATGGCATCTCCACCGGAAGAATAATTAGTTATAACACGAGTGAAAATTCTATACTCCTCTCCGGGAGTTAGGGTATAAGGAGTTACACTATCGTAGCGATAAAAACCATCAAGAGTAGCGGCAGTACCAACGGGGACGGTGGTAGAGATAATCAAAGACTGAGAGGAATCAAAGATTCCGACATCATGAGATTCGTTCAGGCCATTCAAATTCCTGTCGATGAACCCCAATTCTGTAATTTCTATCGATTGGTTAACAGAAAACGACCATCCGCTTATAAAGCTTGAGTTTCCAACGTATGAACCATCATCCGTAACGTCTACCGCTACTGTAGAAGCCTGTCCGGCAAGCGGTAAAAACAAAAACACGAAAAAAAACACTGTTGAGAAAAAAATGCTCATAGAACATCCCAAAAAATCAGACAAAGGCAGGTGTGCATAGCGAGTCGACCCCCCGAAAAAAGCAGCTTTCGACAATTCACCAATGTTTTTCTAGCTTCTTCTTGCAGATGTCGAAATGGATTTGTAGATCTTAATGCGACAGCATTATAGGTTAAAAAAGATCCATGTCCAATTTTGAATCAGATAAGATTATCCAGCTTCCGGTACCAGCAAGTCCAACTCCTGAAAATAATCCCGAAAAAATCCACCATCTCTACTCAGCAACCGGTCACATTGAGACAGGGCGTGACCGCCAATCAGAAAATCAGCCGCAATCCGGCTTCTTCCGCCTCCGCGTTGTCGATATTTGTGCCACCGGATGGCTGCTTCAAGGGAAGCGTCTTTGTTGAGGGGCGAGAAAACGATGTTGAGGTGGTCTAAAGCCCGCAACAGATCATCCTGTTTGTCGCCGTAGGCGGTGGCAACCTCAGCCCAGACCACATCACAGGCCACCACGGCTCCTTCTAATAAGGCACGCTTGAGAGCCTCCCCGGAAGCCTGGCCAAAAACCGGGTCCGGCTCCAGGATATCGATCAGAATATTGGTATCGATGGCGGTGATCATGATGAATTGCGTAATGAGTGGATGATGTCATCAGCTGAACGACCGGAACCTAATGTGCCGTAAACCTCGTCAACTGGGTTTTGATCAGTCACTTTCGTGATCACGATCCGCCCGTGATCATTTTGAAAATCAAGTATCGTTCCTGATTGAATGCCATATTGATCCCTGATTTTTTTTGGAATGGTTACCTGTCCTCGTTCCGCAACTTTGGCTTTCATGAAATCCGCCTCTCCAAAGGTATGAAGTTTCATACGTGAAGTATGGAAGAATATTCATGTATGTCAATCAAATTTGAGGCTCTTCTACACAAAGGTACGCAACCCACCACAGGAAAATCAGTTACAAGGAAGACATTTCCACCTATTGGAAGCCCCCCTGTTGGCAATAATTCAGAAACCAAAGATTTCACAATTCTGATATAGCTTTTTCTAAAAGTTTTAAGGATCTATTGAATTCAGATCGTTTTCCTGCTTGTTTGTGAGAGTTTTTTCCATTTTGGTAAAATTTTTCTTTTAGAATATCACCGAATTTTTTTATTTGATGGTCGTTGAACCCAATGTCTTCGAATCCATCGCCTCTGTTAATAGGAAGACCAATATCTCCAAAGAACCATAGTATTCCATCCTTTTCAGTGTCCCACGAGAGACCCAAGAATTCACACAAAGACGAGCCCGTTATAAACAGCACTGGACCTACTGTGAAATGTTCTAACGTGCCGTGTTCCAGTTTTGATGCCTCAATATCGAAAGTAAATTTTTTAGCCATTTTTTTCCCATCCCCTGCCCATGCCCGTTTTAATACCTCATGAATCCCGATACCGCCCCCACCAAACATTGCAAAAATTAATAATCACCTCCTAAACGATCCCACCCAAATCAGCCACCACACCGAAATATACAATCCCAAAATCCTCACCCGGGACATCTTCCGCCTGTCGCAACGCAGACAGGCTCCAAATGCCCCTCCAAATTAACTGCCTTCCCATCATCTCCCTGCCTTCTACCTGAACCAATCCAATCCCAATCATTACACAATGAATATTGTTTTAAGTAGCCTCCTCATTGCCATTTCTACCAGTCGATCCACCACCACGCACTAAAACCGCTCCCCTGAAACATCCGGAAAACAAATCCTCAAAACGGTACTCAAAACAATATGCATTATGTAAATTAATTTTTGCAACGCTCGGTGGCGGCTCCCTCATGCCACTACCCCTCCCCACCACCCCCCTCCGGATCAATTCTCCACTTCACAACTCCCATCAAAATATCCCCAGCA
>CAZQFO010000052.1:0-11950 GCA_964592695.1 uncultured Candidatus Peribacteria bacterium | reverse complement strand
ATTTTTGTAGAGCAAATTCATGAAAAAACCCGTTTAAACGATAAAAAAGGTCGAGCAAAACAGGAAAAATTTATTCGAGAATTCCGATCAGGAGCCAGATCTGCCGGACTAGTGCAATCTCGAATTAAAATGTTGGAAAAGAAAGAAAAACTACACGCTCTTCCAGTTATTGCTCCTATAAAGTTTCATTTCCCCGAATGTGACTTTACCGGAGCCAGAATGCTAGAGGCGCATAACTTATCTTTTGGATATCAGAGTAATCAAGATTTATTAAAAAAAGTCAGCCTAGAAATATTACCGGGAGAAAAAATAGGTATCATTGGAGCTAACGGAAAAGGAAAAACTACACTTTTAAGTGTATTGTCTGGAAACCTACCAGCTAGAACCGGCACTCTAAAACTGCATTCAAATGCTCATTTTGGATACTTCGGACAATCAAATATCGAAAGACTAGATAAAACAAGAAATATCATTGAAGAAATCAGTGCTCACGATGATGTAGGAGAACAAACAGCAAGGTCTGTAGCTGGAAGTCTTCTTTTTTCAGGAGATTTAGCCTACAAAAAAATTGAAATTTTATCAGGTGGAGAAAAAGCTCGTGTCAATTTAGGTAAGATTCTAGTGCATTCAACTAATTTCTTACTTCTGGACGAACCAACCAATCATCTAGACTACGAATCAGTAAATGTCCTAATTAATGCTTTGAAAAAGTATGCAGGATCTGTAATATTTGTCTCACACAACGAACATTTCTTGCGATCGGTTGCTGAAAAATTAGTGGTATTTGATGATGATCAGGTCTATGTGTTTCAGGGAAACTATGAAACATTTTTAAGTAAAAAAGGCTATGCATCTGAAAATCAAGATAACAACATATTTCAACCAACCGAAGCTAAAAAGATAAAACCCATACACCGAGAAAAACAAAAAGAACTACAACGGTTGCTTCGCCCCCTGCAACGCAAATTAGACAAACTAGAAAAAGAAATTACCACCATCGAATCCAATCAAAAATCCAATAAAGATAATTTTGCCATAGCAATGGGACAGGGAAATAGGATCAAAATGGAAACCTTGGGAATTGAATATCAAAAGTTACAGGCAGAAGTGGATACGAAGTGGGAAAAGTGGACAAAAATAGGAGAGATGATAGAAGAAATTAATATGCAATTTTAATAAGGGTTCTGGAAAAAAATAAAATACCCAGGTTTGATAGGATTTTTGCTTCGTATTCGAGGAAGGAAAGTTGAGTCATATTGGTAATATGTCGAAACTTTGCTGACGACCTGTCCGCCGAAGCTTATTTCATACTGGACGTATAGCGAAGGAGGAAGAAGACGAACAAAAAGACATCAAAATGGGGCGGTTATTTTTTTCTAGATCCCTAACACCATCTAAAATTTCATAACCCCATTTTTCATTTTTTCTTGACAAATAAGTTAGCACTCATATACTCCGAGTGCTAACTTGGCATATCGGAAAATAAAAAAATTATTTTTTCTCCATTATTGTTTTCATTTCTTTATTATTACTTGTCACGTCGTAGTGCAACGAAGATGGATCATTTTTTAATTCCGCGTAGCGGTCATGTTTACAAATTTATTACTAACTAATCATTATAACAATGACAAAAATTATCGGAATCGATCTCGGAACGACTAACTCCTGCATTTCTGTAATGGAAGGAGGAAAAGCCGTTATTATTCCCAATGCAGAAGGGAATCGCACAACCCCATCAATCATAACAAAAAAAGATGATCAATTATTAGTCGGGATTCCCGCTAAACGACAAGCCATTACAAATCCCAAAAACACCATTTTTTCTGCAAAACGATTCATTGGTCGAAAATTTAACGAAGTAAAAGAAGAAATGGACGAAATGCCATTTGAATTTGAAAAACTATCAAATGGAGGAGTCGGTATCAAATTTGAAGGAAAAACAGTACGACCTGCAGAAATTTCTGCAAAATTATTATCAAAATTAAAGGCTGATGCTGAAAACTTTTTAGGTGGCAAAGTCAAAAAAGCAGTAATCACCGTTCCCGCTTACTTTAACGACGAACAAAGAAAAGCAACCAAAGATGCCGGAAAAATTGCAGGACTAGAAGTAGAACGAATTATAAATGAACCTACTGCAGCTGCACTAGCCTATGGAGTTGATAAAAAAGGAAAAGAGGAAAAAATAGCAGTATATGATCTCGGTGGCGGAACATTTGATATTTCTATTTTAGAAATTGCTGACGGAACATTTGAAGTATTATCAACAAATGGAGATACTCATTTGGGAGGAGATAACTTTGATTCAGTAATCATTCAACACCTTTTGAGTGAATTCAAAAAAGATAATGAAGTGGATCTCAGCAAAGATCCAATTGCAATGCAACGAATCAAAGAAGAAGCAGAAAAAGCAAAAAAAGAATTATCATCTACAACAGAAACTGAAATAAACTGCATGTACATCACAGTAGGACCTGCTGGTCCTTTACATTTAAACGTAAAATTAACTCGTGCAAAATTAGATCAACTTGTTGGCGACCTTATCAAAAGAACAATCGAGCCATGTAAAAAAGCACTTACTGATGCTAAGTTAAAAACTTCTGATATTGATGAAGTATTATTGGTAGGAGGAATGACTCGAATGCCTGCTGTAAAAGAAGCCGTCGAGAAATTCTTTGGAATGAAACCAAATGAATCACAAAATCCAGACGAAGTTGTAGCAAATGGTGCAGCTATTCAGGGAGGAGTATTACAAGGGGATGTACAAGACGTACTACTTCTCGATGTAACACCATTAACGCTCGGAATTGAAACTGCAGGAAGTGTACGAACTCCAATGATCGAGAGAAATACGACTATCCCGACATCTAAATCACAAGTATTTTCCACATACGCTGATAGTCAACCAAGTGTCGAAATTCACGTACTCCAAGGAGAACGAGAAATGGCAGCAGATAACAAATCATTAGGGAAATTCATTCTCAGTGATATCCCTCCTGCCCCACGAGGAACCCCACAAATTGAAGTTACATTTGATATAGATGCTAATGGGATTTTATCTGTAAAAGCAAAAGATAAATCTACAAACAAAGAACAATCTATACGAATCGAAGGTTCAAGTGGAATGGACGATGCCGAAATTGAAAAATTGAAAAAAGAAGCAGAAGAACACGCAGAAGAAGACAAGAAAAGAAAAGAATCTGTAGAAGCCAGAAACCATCTCGATAGCATGATTTACCAGGCAGAAAAAACGGTAAAAGAAGCTCAGGACTTAAAAAAAGACGAACTCAATGACGTCACTAAAACAGTTGATGACGAACTTCCAAACGCTAAAAAAGTACTAGAAAATGGAAAAGCAGAAAAAGAAGATCTAGAAAAAGCTAGTGAAACTTTAACACAAAAACTAATGGCACTCGGTCAAGAAATGCATAAAGCCGGACATGATCCACATGCAGCTGATGCAGAAAAAAAAGCAGAAGAAAGTGGAGAAGAAGAATTAAAAGATGCAAAAGATGCAGAGTTTGAAGAAAAAGAAGAAGAAAAAAAGAATGATAAATAAAGCGTATTCAGCACGATATAAGGGATTGAATTTTTGGCACTTCATCAGTCTTCGCTCTACGAGCTTCGACCGACAGGCGAGGACGACCGCAGGGAGTCCTCGGGAAAAGTGCCACTAAGGTCGAAGTGCAAACATGATAGTATTGATCGCTCTATTGAGACCTTTACTTGATTTTCATGAAGTCAATTACTGAATAATTACAATAAAGCAATTACCAACTTACATTAAAAACAACATATAGTCGTACTACAAAAGCGAGTTCTATAGAACTCGCTTTTGGTTGTACACAATATTTAAAAAAATCTTTCTTCTAATTTCTTTTGCCACAATAATCTTTTTACTCTAAAATACACAAGATCAAAGCCTGGAAATTATTAATGAAAAAAACAAACACTTTTATTTTTACGCTATGTGCAACAACCTATATTGGCTGTTTTTCGGGAACAGTAAATGCAGATGACCAAACCCAACTCCGCCTACAGATTTATGAAGGTATTTTAACAGTTTCTATTGTAGATGAAAATGGAACTATCGTACCAATGCCTGCCGTACCATTCACTCCCGTTACAACTGATTTTGTAAAACAAGAGACCACTGGGATATTAAGCGTTCCCGATGAACAAATAATGCTCTCCAATCCGACCGAAACACGAGCATGGAGCGTAACCATGGGAGCATTAGACGGAAACACCGCACAATGGGACAACGGAACAAGTATAATGGATTACAATAGTGTTTTAAGTGACATGGGACAATTAACAATTAATCCCGAACATCCAGACGTAGAAATATCAAAAGTAATATACAACCCAAACAACGGAAAAATCGTTGGACAAGACGGAAGTGCTATCGCTATTTCAGGAGTTTCCCCCGGAACAATATCTACTTTTTCCCACGGGCTTGTGGACAGTATCACCTTATTTAATGCGGATTTTTCAGCTGCAAATTTCAGCTCTTACTTAATCCATAATATTGAACTAATCCAAACAGTACCACCTCAGCAACCGGCTGGTAATTATATTTTAAATATGACCATAACAGCAAGTTAGAAAAAATCATCTTAAATAATCAGAACTCGTTTCTCGAATCTTTTCGGGTTTCACATTTTTTACCTGAATTCTAATTCCCTCATCTAGCTTCACTCGTGGCACATAACCCAACTCATCCGAAATCAACGAAATATCAGCATGTTGACCACGAACATAACCTTCTTTTACAGGATTTGGAATTCGAATAGGTTCAACATTTTTCCCCATAGCTTTGCCTATTGTTTTCACAATTTCATTAAAACTACAACACTCCCCAGTCCCAATATTATAAACTTTATTTCCCAACTTCCGATTTGATTCCATAGCCAAAGTAGCAGCCTGAACAATATCCGCAACATTTGTAAAATCACGAAACTGATCTCCATCCCCATAAATCACTGGAGATAAATCACGAACAGCATCCCAGAGAAATTGAGAAATAATATTAGCATATTGACCTTTTGCCTCTTCATTTGGACCATAAACTGACATAAACCGAAATCCAATAGTTTCAATTTCTGAATAAACTTGATGATAACTACGAGCACAATGTTCATAACAAAATTTTGTAACAGCATAATGATTAGGAGGGGTTACATGTTGTGTTTCGACCAAAGGCATTGGATTATTCGCATATAAAGAAGATGTCGACGCATACATAAATTTTTTCACTCCATTTTTACGAGAATAATCCAAAGTACGAACAAAACTCTCAACAGAATTTACATATCCATCAGCAAAACCATCATCCATAAACATAGGAGCCGATGAAGTCCCCGCCAAATGAAACACATAATCAAAATTGCCTCCGGTTTTTTTTAAATCTTCAATTTTACAGGCATCTCCTTTTATAAATTCAACCCCACTGACCAAATTTTCAGAATCCCCAAGAAAAAGATTATCAAGTGCAACAACATCATATTTTTCACTCAAAGCATTTGAAAAATTTGAACCAATAAATCCAGCCCCACCAGTAACAAGAATTCTTTTTTTCATATTTTTTACAAATTACTCTTATAATTTCAGCACAACCTAAGGGATTTATTTCTATCAGTCTTCACTCTACAAGCTTTGACCGACAGGCAAAGGCGACCGTAGGAAGCCTTCGAGAAAAGCAACTTTATCGCAAATATCAACCATAATAGTTACGACTCCTTTGCAGATGCGATGATAGTACATACTTCCATTGTACCTGCTGAATAGTCACACTACTTTTATAACAAAACTTGTGAAGAAAATTGACCCATTTCACATTGACAAAATAGCAATAATAAATATTATAAGCTCAATGAAAAACAACGAATCGTTCGGCACTCGATTTAAAGAAGGAGTAAAAGACGTTATAAAAGGAGGCCTCCTGATCATGCTAGGAGTAGCCGCATTCCCCGCAGCAGTTGATTTTGCCATTGGCCCATGGAGAGAGGTAGGATGTGTTTCAAATGCAGTAAATGGGGTATTGGCTGTTTAAAGGGTAATTCCTTTTATCCTGTACTAGGAAGTAATATGTAAAAAAATTATGCAAATTAAGATTGAGGAAAACTATAGAAATAAAAAATAAACCGTCATCCCGAATCACAGAACTCGTTGAAACGAACAACGATCGAGATGAGGGATCTTCGATATAATTTTGAGCACAATGGATTTAGTTATAGATTGATTTATAGAGAATTTATTCATCCTCTACTCATTTTATTATTTTGAAGATCCCTCATTTTTTTTAGGTTCTAAAGTAGCTTGGCATCGATTCGGGATGACGTGTTTTTTTTAATTTTTTTAAGGCATTCTTTATGACTCACACTTCCCAGCACAGGAAAAAAGTATTTAGCCGTATTGCTGTTTAAAAACTTGCAATAACTATCTATAAAAATATAAACAGATCATAATAATTATTTTATCTAACTCCAATTCATCATGTCTAATACCAATCAACCCCCAAATATCGATTATGTTTCCAACAACCTAAGTGTCCCTCCTCTACCTCCTCATACAGGGAAAGTACTAAATCAATTACTAGATGAACAACAAAAAGTAATTGGTCAAATTAAAACTCAAATAACTGAAAAAGGAAAAAATGACGAATTAACGAACAAATTGGAGGCCGCATTATTATTTCGTGATGAATTAGTAGACGTAATACTTGGAGTAATACATTCCACAGAGGAATTACTTCGTTTTCGTGAAGCACAAAGAACACTAGAAGGTTACGGATTTATATTTGAGGAAAAAGCAGGCCCAGTCATCATGCAAATTCAAGCTGGGTTACCGAAATTTCAAGAAAAAAAATGGATCCAAAACCTCGAAATTGATGGTAAAAAAATCGAAATATTAACTGCCAATAAAGGAATTGGAAATACCCCAACAACCAATGAAATTATCAAAACTGATATTCACTTAACTTTGGGAGAGAATATTTCTGATGAAAATCCTCAAGAAAAAGAATGGTATGAACTGTTCCAGAAAATTTTTAAAAGCACTGTGGCTTACGAAAAATCAGGTGGTGATAAAATTTTGATAAAAACCTTGATGCAAGAATTTGCCCCCCACAAAGATGACATAAATTATGATGAGGTCTTCATAGCAACTGTTGCTCATCCAATCCTTCAAGATTATATACGACAAGCATTTATCAGCGGTCAAACAGAACATGAAAATCATCGTCCAGATATAGCTGAAATACACCAAGCAAGTGATCTAAAAAAACTACTAACTGAAGATAAATCACTAACCAATCCTCGATTAGGAGCATTAGATATTAAGTTTTTCTACAACGAAATGGGAGCACGAAATATCGCCCGTTTTGCAAAACAACATAAATTAGTTGTTCTGGACTTATACGAACCAAATGAAAATGATAATACAGACGAAAGAAAAACATGGATTTGTGATTTTGATGGGATGTCAAAAACAACAGTAAGTATTCGAGATCCCCGATTTATAAATACCAGATTTCGAAATCTATCTACACAATTGGTTACTGGTCCTCAGAAACTGATAAAAAATTCCAGATCCGCTATTCAAACACATTTTGGAACACCAAGCGCTCCACAAGAACAATTGCTTCTGGCACTTTTAGAATTTCCCAAATTGCTTGATAATTTTGATGAAAGCGACCCTTTAGATAAAATAAATAATCCAAAACTAAAAAAATTAAGAGAAGCCATAATAGCTATGCTATACAAAGATAATGAATCTCTTCATGAATTAGTCAAAGAATCGGAAGAAAAATTTCGCAGATTGTACTATGAGGATCCTGAAATGGGAACATTACTTAAAAGTAACGAAATATTATCATTACCCGGAGCAGGACGATTTGCCCTTCGCAGCCTGGCAAAATTCTTCTTCGAACAAAAAAACGAAGATTTACCAGAAACTGCCCCCTCCAAAAAAGTCCGTTACCTCACCTTTAAACCGGCATGGCCTTATGCCAAAGTACTCGGAGAAGATGTTGCCGAAGTCGATCATATTCCTACAGGAGATATGTATCTTCCTGATCCGGATAGACTTGAAAAACGATTAATACAAGCAAAAGAAAAACCTAATGAAGAGACATTTGATGTAGTAATTTTAAATTATCCAAATAATCCATCAGGAGTAATGCCAAACAAAGAGTTATTAACAAAAATCTATTGGGTATGTGCCAAACATAAAATAAAAGTTATTAACGATAATTCATATATGAACGTAATTGCTGATGAAAACATATTGAAAGAAAAGTTAATTAACTCTTTTCAGATAATCAATGATTCGATTGAGAAATTAACTTCTGAAGATTCAGAACACGCAAACAAATTACTAAACTGGCGAAATACGAGTCTATATGGAGCCAATGCATTGACAAAGACTGTAAACATGCCAAGCGCTCGTATTGGTTTTATTGGAACCAAGGACCAAAAAGCCTTGAAATATTTAAACAACCTTAAAAAATACGAATTACAACATGAACATAATTATGTAGCGCTGGCATTATTTAATAATTTTGCGGATGATATAACGCTGATTCAATCCCAACATGATCCACTCGTTCGCAAAACTATCAAAGAACGAATTGATGTTACAGAAAAAGTTATAAATTCAGAAGAAAGAATAAAAGCAGTTCGCCCGGACGGGGCATTTTATGTAAACATTGATTTTCAAGATTACATAAACCCGGAAGGAAATGATGCGAATTTCCTAAATTCCGGTTGGTTTTCCGGAGAACGTATTGGATTAATTTTGTCTGAATACTTTGGTGTAACATCATTTCCCGAAGCATCCATGAAAGGAAAACCCGGAGTGTTGAGATTTGGCTTGGGAGGAATGATGGAAAATTTGGAAGAATTTGAACACATCACTCGCATTGCTATTCGTCGAATCAAAGCCTACATTGATATTACTCGTGACCAATTTTGGGCCGGTGACAATGGAAGTGATCCGGCACATTGGAACAACAATGCTATTAAAAAAGTAAAACAGTATTTTTCAGCAAATAATATTACAAATGATGAGTATATACTAACCGAAAAGTCCGCAGCATGAATATGCAATAATGGAAGAATTTGAAAAAAACGTAACTATTCAGCACGATATAAGGGATTGAATTTTTAGCACTTTATCAGTCTTCGCGCTACGAGCTTCGACCGACAGGCGAGGACGACCGCAGGGAGTCCTCGGGAAAAGTGCCACTAGGTCGAAATACCTTTGCTTGATTTTCATGAAGTCAATTACTGAATAATTACCTTAATTTTTCATTTTTAATTCTGCATAGCGCCCAACTCTTTCACAATACCTTCCGCATCAATCCCAGCTGCTCTATACAACTCAGCAGGCTTCCCACTCAATGCATATTCAGTAACTCCCAACGATTTAAAACTATCCAACAAAACTCCATTTTCCATAGCAAATAGCGCCACTGCCGCACCTAATCCACTCTGAATATTATGATCCTGAACAGTTAATACCCGCTTTGTTTTCTGCATAGACTCAACCAACTTGTAATCAAATTTCTTGATCGAACTCGCAATCACTATTTCTGCATCAATTCCCGAAGATTCTCTAGCCCGTAACGCTTCAATCACAGTAGGTCCAGACGCTACAATCGTAACCTCACCTCCTGAACGCAATACTTCAGTACTTCCATACACATATTTGTAGTTTTCATCAAAAATAATCGATCCATCCTCTCTTGTCAAAACCGGCAACTTATGTCTCCCCATCCTCACATAAAAATTTCCATAGTGTGACGCCACATATCGAATGATACGATCACAATGATTGGGATCAGCAGGTTCGGCTACTCCCGTATGAAATAATCCAAGAAATGAGCCCATATCATCTATCGCTTGATGTGTCGGCCCATCCTCTCCCACAGAAAGACCACAATGCGTAGATACCATTTTTACATTTGCCTGATTAATATCATTTACTCGTGCTTGATCCTTGGCACGACTAGTCATAAATGCACCAAAAGTAGACGCAAATGGAATAATCCCCTCAAAACTTGCCCCTCCTGCTACCGACACCATGTTTTGCTCTGCAATTCCAAATTCAAAAAATTGATCAGGAAGTTCTGATTTTACAAATTTAGTCATAACCGATCCACCAATATCAGCTGTCATAGCCCAAACATTTTCATTTTCTTTAGCCAAATCCAAAAGAGCTTTTCCATACGCCGATCTACAATCTGTCAATTCATCCACTTGATAAACTCGTGAAGTTCCAATATTTACCTCTGGCATCGATTTTAAATTTTCAATAAATGTATTTGCTTCCGGCTTATAGCTTCCGACAGTTCGAAAATTACTTAATAATTGAGTTTCTTCCGATGACATTTCAAAATGTTTCAATTCTTCATTTATCTCATCCGGCTTAGGTGTTTTTCCATGCCAAGTTGGTTTCAAATTTTCTCCATCAGTCTCCATTATCGGCACTCCTTTTCCCATAATAGTTTTAGCAATAATTACGGTCGGCATATCTGAATTATCTGTCTCAGCAATAGCTTTCCAAATAGCTTCAGGATCATGTCCATCAATCTGAAGTACATTCCATTTTGCAGATTCAAAAAAAGCAACCAGATCAATGGGCAGTGTTTTATCCAAACTATCAGTCAGCTGTACTCGATTATAGTCCACAAAAACAACAAAGTTCGATAATTTTTCCTTGACTGCAAAAAGTACCATCTCATGCACCTGCCCTTCCTGTGCTTCTCCATCGCCCATCAAACAAAACACTTTTTTATCTGATCCCTTTTCCCTTTGAGCCAGAGCAAACCCCGATGCAGCTGAAACTCCCACCCCCAAAGGTCCCGTCCCAAAATGCACACCAGGAACATGCCGAGTAACATGCCCTTCAAAATTTGACCCAATTTGACGAAACTCACGAATAACTTGCATCTTATCTATAACTCCCATCTCTGCTAACACCGCATACACTCCAGGAGAAATATGACCATTTGACACCACCACTTTTTCATTAGTCTCGGAAACCCGAAAAGCATACAGAGTAGATAAAATATCTAAACAAGAAAGAGATCCTCCAGGATGACCGCTCTGAGAAGTCTTTAACATCTCCAATATCGTACGACGACAAGATTTGTTAAAACTATCGAGAAATGCTAATCTTTCTGAACCAAGAGATTCAAACGTATGTGGGATAGAGATGTTCATATATTCAAGTATTATTTACAGTAAACCGATCATACTAATAACCATATCAATGGCAAGTATCTATTTTTAACCTCTTTTTTAATTTTACACATATTCACAATCATTCAATTAAAGTTGACAAGTTACATCAAATCCGTAAAAAAAACTTGAATTCATTCTTCATTCCAATTTAATGAACAAAAATTCAGTTGATACCATGACCTTACTCTGGGGAGATGAGATTACCAAATGCTGGAAAATAAAAGAATGTCGAAAAAACGATTGCAACGCTAAAAAACATGATATAGTATGCTTTCTCATCAACAACCTTGAACATAATACTAAAAAAACTGTCGGCAATTGTCTTGATTGTGAAGTTTTTGAAATAGCAAAAAGAGATTTCCCAAAACTTCCACTTATTGAAATGATATCAGCAATAAGAAAGGATCCATTAAAATTAGTTCCTACATCAAAAATTGAAAAATCTGAAAATATTAATGTTTTAATAGTAGAGGACGAACCAATGAATTTTAAAATTGCTATTGCAATGCTTAAAAATTCAAAAACTACCATCTATATAGCTCAAAACCAAGAAGAAGCAGAAGAGATACTACACGCTAAACCAATCCATTTTATACTTCTGGATATAATGTATCCTGAAAACAACACTAGCAAAGGGAGTCATCCTTTAGGCTTAACCCAAGTTCGACAATGATTTTGTCAAATTTGACAAAATTCAGGTTTTC
>CAZQFO010000051.1:0-11990 GCA_964592695.1 uncultured Candidatus Peribacteria bacterium | reverse complement strand
ACGAAGGCTGATTTATCAGCCGAGGAGCCCAATGAAAATCGCATCTTGGCGAAGAACTCATATTTTAGCTTATATTTTTTATAGAGCCAATTTACAGCATTTATTTGTTATTCTCATGACACTAAATGAAAATGAAATAGAGTAATTATACTCTATTGTATCTTAATTAAATAGCCATCTATTTTTTCTTTGTTTTTGACATTAAATAAGCAACTGCAATAATCTCACGGCTCATGAAAACATCTCCTCGAAGCCAAAAATTTGCTAGCATTATTCATGATAAAATTGGTCCAATTATTCATGATTTTTTGTCTCCAAAAGAAATTGGGTTTTTAACCGTTACAGCAGTAGAAGTATCAGGAGATTTAGAATGGACACATGTCTTTGTATCATCTCTTAATCCCCCAGGAGGTTGGTTAAAAAATCTCAATAATTTTAATAAAAAAATTTCCCATGAACTCTTAAAACGAATAGAAAAAAGACGATCACTTATGATCCAATTTAAAGTTGATAAAGGAGTGGCTCATGCTGAAAAATTAAAAATGTAAAATTAAAAATGCAAAATTCGATATTACTCGCTACCGGAAATCGCGGAAAAGCACAAGAAATCTTGGATTTTTTTGAAGATACTCAAATAATGTTTCAGTTGCTTTCCGACTTTCCTGCAATTGATGATGTAGAAGAAACAGGTTCTAATTTCGAAGAAAATGCTCTGATAAAGGCTAAATATTTTGGAAACAAGTTTCAGGTTTCTACAATTGGGGAGGATTCAGGACTTATTTTAGAAGCATTCCCAAATATGTTTGGACTAAAGACTCGACGAGAATTTGACGCCGATACAGATGAAGCCTGGTTGGAACAATTTATGACACTGATGGATGGAATTGATAATCGTCGTGCCACTTTTTATTCGAGTATGGCTTTTTATGATCCGGTCCAAAATATTGAAAAAACTGCCCTAGGGAAAACATCAGGTATCATTTTACACGAACCAACCACTCCCATGGAGCAGGGGATTCCTATTTCAGCAGTATTCGTTCCAAATGGATCAAATCAGGTTTACTCTGCCATGAGTAAGTCTGAGAAAAATGAAATTTCTCACAGAGGGAAATCCTCAGCAGCAATGGCACAGTTTTTGGAAGAATTATTAAACAAAAAATAAAGAATTTCTTTTTCGATTTTAATTGATCAACAAACAACAATAAAATCAATGATAAATAATTTAATTCTCCTGACCGGCACTGACGACTTTCGTCTTCACGAAAGATCTCGTTTTTATCGAAAAGCTTTTCAAAAAAAGTACCAAAATGGAGAGATTAAAGTTCTTACCTCAGAATCATCTTTTGCCGATTTAGAAAATCCGGTTCTTACGCCCAATCTTTTTGGTGAAAAAAGGTGTGTATTTTTAGAATCATTTTGGAATCCGAAAAAATTTGAAAGAGCCGAAAAAACAAAATTTTTTGAAAAATTACCAGAAATGCTAAATTCGGTTTCTGTAATTTGTCTCGAACCATCTCTTGACAAACGAATGAAATGGTCAAAATTTTTATTAAAAAATACAAAAATTGAAACATTTGATTCGATGGATGAATTCTCACTTTTGCAATGGATTAGTGAATATGCAAAAAAAAATGGAGGAATCATAAAGCAGTCAGAAGCAAGAATACTACTTACACGATGCGGAGAAAATCTATGGAATTTATCTCACGAGATTGATAAACTAGTAATGTCTTCAGAAAACGAAGTGTCATCTAAATTAATAAAAGAATTAACTATCCCTCATCCAAAAGCAATTATCTGGGAATTCACCGAATCATTGAGCAAAAAAAATCTAGAAGGAGCCATGCGTTGTTTTAATCAATTGTTAGAAGCAGGGGAATCAATCCACCAGATTCTAGCAATGATTTTTCGTGAAGTGAGGATACATGCACAACTAAAAAGCGCTCTAGAATTGAAGATGCCACAAGGACAAATAGCAAAAGAAACAAAACTACATCCATTTGTTATTCAAAAAACACTTCCCCTTTCACGTAACTTTTCCTTTGAAATGATAGAACAAATGTACGACTGGTTATTTGAAATTGATCGAAAAATGAAAACAGGAAGAATAAGTATGACAACAGATGACACCGGAGAACTAGCATTAGCAATTGAGAAATTCGTGATTGGATGCTGTCGAAAGTAAAAACAATGGTAATATGTCGAAACTTTGCTGACGACCTGTCCGCCGAAGCTTATTTCATACTGGACGTATAGCGAAGGAGGAAGAACACGAACAAAAAGACATCAAAATGGGGATGTTATTTTTTTCTAGATCCCTTACTTAATGAATAGTTGGATTATTTTCTATTTTTTCTTTTCTAGCAAGATCAATACTAAATGCCTCAAAAAATGCACTTCTAAGAATCTCCAATTTTTCAAACGACAATTCTTTATTAGAAACTTCTTCAATTATATTTTTGACAATTGGTCTTCCAATCAATGTTGCAGGAATAGTTGAATTAGAAACTTCCCTTGTTCTAGCAAAATGTGCTAAATTCTCAAGTGCCGGAATTAAATTTCCAGGATCAGTGTATTGATCAACTTCCTTAAATACAGGATGGTCTACCGGAATATTTTCGATTTCTTCAATAATCGAATCAAAATATTTCAAATATAACACGCAAATTTTATCAATTGCCATTGAATCGCTTTCATTATCTTTGAATATTTCCATGGTTATTATTTATGATTTTAATTTATAATACAGGATTTACAATATCCCACAATTTTATATCTGAAGACAAAACCTCTATACTCTGTGTCGAATATAGGTCAATATTTCCAAAAACTTTATCTGTTCGAGAGACTGCTTTTTTTACAGTTAGCTCATTTTTCATAGCATTCTTCGTATCAATATTTTTCGGATTTGCGTATTCTTGTACAATAGAATTTAATTTATTTTCCAAATCAGATGGTAAAACACTACTCCCCTGATTTCTAATGATAACCAGATTTCCCCCATCTCTAATAATTGTCCCCCTTCTTTTTCCAGCATCAAACAAGACATTTTTTAAACTCGTCATCATTTGATCGGCTGTAGCATAATCATAATGATTATTAAATATTCCAAAATAAGGAACATCAACTCGTGTAACTTCTACATGTGTTGCACCTTTTGGTAATTCAATAAAACGATTTAATTTATGGTCCCTGGCTTTATCCAGACGGATTGCTCCAGATCCAGGGTCCTGAGTCTCCAAACGAATTATTTTACTTTTAATTTCTTCAACCGTAGCCAAATCCCCAATTTTTTCTGCTCCTATTAATTCTTGCTCTTTTCCCTGGATTTTTCGTATGGTTCCTTCTACATCTTCTGCCTCATCTAGATATTTACCAGCTGTTTCACGAATCTTTCCCATTTCATATTCTTTTGGAGGACGTTTTTTCCCGGGATGAGCTTTGAGCCAAGCAATATCTTTATCAGCCTTAGCAACATCCTCCATGAGGCCAATACGAACAAAATGTGAAGTTCGATTTAGATCTACAACCTTAGACGGAGCACGATAAAAATCCAATGGCTCCAGGGGAACATAGTTCGGATCCTTAGTCAATTTTTGATATCTTTTTTCTGCTAACATTCGTAACAAATCTCCAGTTCGATGTTCATTTTCAGCAGCTGTTTCTAATTCAGATCTGAGATAAGCATTGATGGATTTAACATCTCCTTTTTCAGCAGCTTTGGCATATCCATCTTCTTTGGTGACAAGTTTCATTTGTCCCTTTATATTAGTTTCAAACTTGGCTTTATTGTACCCTTCTAGCCCTATCTCTTTGATCAAAAATTCTTTCTTTTTTTGATTATATCTCTGGAAGAATTCATTCATTCGTGAATCGCCTTTTTTGGTAAGAAACATGATTTCATCTCCTCCTACTCGTATAATTTCAAAAGGCCGTTTTGCCATATCGGTTCCAAATATTTCATCAGCCACATCGTTCATAATGTTAAAACATTTATCCACATTGTTTCGAGCTACTTCACCTCTTTTTGCCTTTGAAATATTGGGATGAAAAAGTGTATCATTTCCCACTCCCATACCAGTCACATCTCCAAAAGTCATCTCCATATCTTTATCAAATTTACTTCGAAGAAAATCAATTCCTTCCGGCAAATAAAGCATTTCTTTGCGACGCATCCCGGTCATATTTCCATCCGTAGCATGTCTGGCAGTCATACTATCGAGATGCAAATGATGTTGTCGACTATTTCGTGCAGAATAAGGTCTCTTCAGACGCATTGGTAAAGTTTCATTTCCTCTTCGAGGATAAACACTATCTAGATTTCCCACAACTCCCCTTTGATCCACTAATCGAGAACTTTGGTGTCCATCCACAACTTTTTGCGAATAATGACTTATTTTTCCTGCCGCATTTCCCGCTCCCTTCAAAGCCCATTTCACTGGTTTATTCATAAAATCATCTACTTTTTGTAGCTTATTCTGTGCTTTTTCTGCCATACTTTCAGCTCTTCCTGCGATCCGTTGCATTCTACTTCCTTTTCGAGCCAACTTGGATCCAGCTCTTGCTCCAATCCTTGCCAAACCAGCTCCACCAGATGCTAATCCAGCTATAGAAGTCACCCCCACTACTATTCCTTCCGCTGTTCCGGAAGTCAATAATTCCCACATTTGTTTTGCAACCTCCGGTCCTTTTTCACTCGATAACATATGCATCAGTCCTACTCCAGGATGAGCTTGTGTTATAGCTTCTATCTTCATTTCATATTCATGTCTGCTTTCTTCTGAACTATATGGCCAATTACTTTGTAATCGATAATAAGAGTACTGAGGATATGCATACAATAGCTGCGGTAAATCAGCTAAAAGTCTCACAAATCCTTCAATCATTTCTGGAGCCTCCTTTCCCACACAATACATGAACCCATCACTAAAACTCGGAGGACCACTTTCAAATGGTTTTACTTTCTTTAGTTTTTCGGCTTCTTCCGGGGAGACATCTGCTAGTTTATTTAGAGCTGCTTCTGATAGAGTTTGTCCTCCAGTAATTTTATCCAGATGACTATCTAGTGAAAAGGTTTCTATATGACTGGAGATATCTCCTTGTACTTCTTTATATTTGTCAATACTTCCCAATTTCAGTATATTCTCTAATCCTGTATTGAGAGCTCCTTCAAAAGACTCCATTTCTACTTTATCCAGCCCACCTTCATTATCTTTATCAAATCTTTTTACATTTAACTTGTGTGCATTCTTCAAACTATTATCTGCCGCACCTAAAAGAAATACTTTGATTTCTGCTTGATATCCCGGATCAGCATCAGGTCTCAGCTCTTCTGCATATTCTTCAGATTTATGCTGCTTCAGAATTCTATCCACTAATTTCAGAGCTTCTTCATCACTGATTAGTTGATCAGCTCTTTTGCCCTTTTCTTGCATTATAGCAGATTTTTTTTCGTCAGAATTATGATGACTAACGGTTTGTTTAAGATTCATGTAATTTTAAAGCTTATCTAATTCAGAAATTATATCATAAGGATTTTCGCTTTCTCGATCTTTTTCCTCAATTCGTTTCATAGCATTGCACTTACTTTTTCTAGCCTTATTTTTGAAATCCACTAAAAAATTTGGATTACCAAAATTAGCTGTTTTAATCAACTCTGATTGTACCTCATCCACCGCACTTACCATTTGTATAATCCCATCTCTCACCTCAGGTGCCAGATTCAACCACTGCTCGATTATTTTGGATTTTAGATCCGGACGGATAAAAAGACTTTTTAAAATTTTGGCTTTGACTATTGGAGGAAGATGCATCTTGTGAAATTTAATCTAGCCATTGTACCACAAAACAAAACAAGACGCAAATATTTTAATAGTGAGTGCTCACTGAGGTATTTTTTCCCATAATATTGCGCAAAACTACGAGATTGTTTTTTTGCCGCTTCATCAGTCTTCGCTCTACGAGCTTCGACCGACAGGCGGGGGTGAGCGAGCATAGCGAGTCGAGCCCCCGGGAAAAGCGGCTTCCGACGATGCACTTATACTTTATTGGCACATTCTTGCAGATGTCGAAACCTCATCTATCCTTTTCATATATACATTTCTTACCACAGTGAGCACTCACTTTTAATAAAGTAATAAAGTAATTACTTAATAAAGATTAACAAAGATATCAAGTCCTGCAAGGCTATTGAACCACAAAACTACCACCTCTATTCAGATCTCTACACATCATCTACATCGAAGTACCTCTATACCCGGCAAATCCTTCCCTTCGAGAAACTCTAGCATCGCTCCTCCTCCCGTCGAAACATGACTAAACGCTGTCTTCTCTACCCCAAATCTTTTCAAAGCCTCCAAAGTATCCCCTCCGCCCAAAATAGTTTTGGCTGATTTTTGTGCAGAAATCACCTTCAAAACTTCTCTCGTCCCATTCTCAAACGGTTTCTTTTCAAACACCCCCATAGGTCCATTCCAGATTATAGTTTCTGAATGTGCCAATATTTCTGCATAACTAGCAATCGTATGTGAACCAATATCAAATATCATCATATCACCCATAACATCTTCCACCGGAATGTTTATAGTTTCCTGTGCATCAAAACTTTCAGCACATACCACATCTATCGGCATGTGAAATCCGGTCTTACTTTTTTCTGCTAAACCCAGCACCTCTCTTGCCGTACTAATTTCATTAGGTTCATACATACTTCTCCCCACATCAAAACCTTCAGCAGCAAGAAAAGTACTAGCTAATGCCCCACCCAAGATAATATTGTCTGCAGCAAATGCAAAATGTTTTAAAACATTTATCTTTGTACCAATCTTTGCCCCACCGATAACAACCGTCAAACCCTGATTTTTCTCTTTCTCAATATAAGGAGACAAAGCTTCAATTTCCTTTTGAACAAGAAACCCCGGATATGATGGCAAAAAATGTGCAATCCCCACTACAGAAGCATGAGGTCTATGAGAAACAGCAAAACCTTCATTTACAAAAACCTCAGCACCACATCTTAACAAATCCTTTATAAACTCAGGATCATTCTTTTTTTCACCATCATGAAAACGAACATTTTCATGAAGCTGAATACGAGATTTCCCCACTGCATAATTCTTTCTAAATTCCACCTTTTCCCCCAAATGTTTTTCCAACTCCGGCAACACAATTTTTAATGAAAGCGCAGGAACAATCCTTCCCTTTGGTCTCCCCATATGCGAAAAAATATGGATTTGCTTTGCATTATTATCGAGCAAATACTTAAGTGTAGGAATAGATTCAACTATCCGAGTATCTTCCATAATGACCCCATTTTTTAGCGGAACATTAAAATCAACTCGAACAGCAACAACCTTATCTGCAATAACACCAGAAGTGAGTTTGTTAATTTTCATGAGAAATTAAATGAGGAAAAATAATAAGTGAAAATTCAGATAGACATTAGTTAATCAATGTTTTTTGAAATTTCAAGGAATAGTTTATAAAAAACAAATTTACAAAAAAACCCGAAGCAGAGGTAAGAACTCTAGCCTCGGGAACAAATGTCAACAAGAATATCAAATCTGAGGAATTTCTTCACAGGATTTGATATCGTATACAAAGAGAAGGTTGGTATCAAATTTGCATTTAATCCTTTCTCCATCTTTGTCTTCAGCAATTATCACTGAAGGGCGAATCAAGTTTCTTTGATTGAAATACATCTTTACAACTGACTTTTGTTCTGCTTCCAGTTGTTTGTAAACGCCTGTCGGCTTAAACCAGAAGTTGGTAGTGCAGACGAATGCTAGTCCAGAAAAGAACATTAGAATTTTTGCTCTTTTGTTTACTGGACCGTTATGCATTGTTATTAACATGACCAACATTAAGAATAAGCCTCCAGTTACTGATTCTACCGATAGATAATACATAATTGTAACTCCTCAGATAGGGGGATTGTAAAAGAGCCTAATTTGCTGACACCACCTTCTTATACTAATAAAGTAGTTGCGTCAAGTTGATTTTTATTAATTAGAAAATACACTATACTTAAGAATTAAATTATTGTTTTGAATGAAAAAATACTTCACCACTCCCATCTACTACGTAAACGACAAGCCTCACATCGGGCATGCTTATTGTACACTTGCTACCGATACACTAGTTCGGTACTGGCGAAAAAAAATTGGTGCAGAAAACGTATTTTTTCTCACGGGAACCGATGAGAATTCGCAAAAGACTGTGGACGCAGCTAAAAAAGCGAACAAAGAAATCTCTGTTTACCTAGAAGAAATGGCCAATCAATGGCAAACTACATGGGAAAACATTGGAATTTCGTTTGATGATTTCATTCGTACCACCGAACAAAGACACATTGATACCGTCCATGATATATTTCGCACCATTCATCGAAAAGGGGACATCTACAAAGATAAATATATTGGAAAATACTGTACGGGATGTGAAACTTTTCTCAAAGACACCGATCTTGACGAAGAAGGTAATTGTCCTGATCATTTACACCCCCCAGAAGAACTCGAAGAAGAGAATTATTTTTTTAAATTATCAAAATACGAAAAACCACTACTAGAACTATTTGAAAACAATACTGATTTTTTGATCCCAGAATCAAGACGAAATGAGATTTTAAATTTTATAAAATCTGGATTGGAGGATATTTCAATTTCTCGAGAAACTGCTGAATTTGGAATTGAGCTTCCTATCGATAAAAAACATAAAATCTACGTCTGGTTTGACGCACTAATAAACTATTATTCAGCCATTCAAACACCCGAACAAAACAAATTTTGGCCAGCTGTACATATCATTGGAAAAGATATTTCCAAATTTCATGCCGTCATCTGGCCAGCAATGCTAATGGCCGCAGATATAAAACCTCCAACACAGGTATTTGCCCATGGATTTTTTACTATAGATGGTGTAAAAATGTCCAAATCACTAGGAAATGTAGTGTGCCCCACCGATTTAACCAAAAAATTTGGACGAGATGCCCTTCGAGTAGGACTACTTTCCAGTTTTGATTTTGGTGGAGACGGTGATTTTTCTGTAGATAATTTTTCTAATTTTTACCGAACGAAACTAGCCGGAGGAGTTGGAAACTTATTTAATCGAGTAATCGTACTAATTCAAAAATTTTTAGATGGAAATAAACCTAAAGAAAGTGGAAATTTCAATTCTAAAAAAGTAATGAAACAGTTTGAAAATCACTTTGAAAATTACGAAATTCGCCACGCTATTGAACTATTTTTTCGTATAGTTCAAGAGTCAAATCAACTCCTCAATGAAACAGAAGTTTGGAAATTAGCAAAAACAGACCCCCAAAAAGCCAAGACTATTTTTTCCACACTACTACAACATCTCGAATTATTGGGAGACATGGCAGAAGTGATACTACCAGAATCAGCTCCAAAAATGAAAACAATGCTAGGCAATCACAAAAAAATAGGCGAAGCAAATATTTTGTTTGACCCCAAAAAATAAATCCTTTAAAATTCTTTTAGTATTATTTAACCCCAAAATAAAAATGAAAAAATTAGTCATTTTTGCCATTGGTATTGGTTCGTTTTTATTAATTCCTCAATCATTTGCCGCTCTTCCTGATTGGGTTTTTTCTAATAGAACCGAAGCATCACGTTTTCAAGCACCATCTCAAGCAAAAAACTGGACCCAAAATTACAAATCAGAACAACAAGCTGAGAGATCCAAGCAAAGACTGGAAAGTCCAAGAGCCTTTATGCAGAGAAATAGAATGCTCCGAAAAAGAGCTCAAGAATCTCAGGCACAAAATCAACTTAATCATTCATCCGAAGCCTCTGAAACGTATAAACAAAACGACTATTCCCAAGGATACCAGGAAGCCCCTCCTGCACATGATGAAGCACCAAATAATAAAGAAGAGAAGCTCAAGTATCTAAAACAAATGCTTGAGAAACAACTAAAACAACTGAATCAAATCGAACAAAATACAATAAAAGCGCACAAAAGAAATCTTGAAAAAATAAATAAAAAAAGAACCCAAGTAAAAGATAAATTAGCACAAGTAAATGCTGGAAACGTTCCAACCAATGATTATAGTGATGACGAATTATATTTAGAGTCACCACCTGAAACAGGAGCATATCCTTCACAAACACCCGGAAGCAATCGATTTAAATCAAAAACAGGAGCAAAGAGGTTTTTAAAGAATCAACGATCTAACGTCAAAAAATCCGTTAACAACGGTAGACAAACAAGGAAAACAAAAGCAAGAAGAAGTAAAGCAAGCTTAAAAAAGAGTCGAAATGACAGATGGCAAGAGTATTTACGAAAAAGAAACAGATAAACAATAAAGTTTAAAATCACAAAAAAACACGCAGAAAGATTCTGCGTGTTTTTTTTTGCATGTTTTTTTTAATGAAAATCTCCAAGACGATCAAAAATAATATCGATTCCTGACAATACCAACCCATGATATGATTCTTCTAGGAATCCTCTTTGGGAATGAATTCTGTTTTTATCAATTACTCGAATTTGATCTAGTTTTACTTTTGAATCATTTTGAAGTCCGTTTTTTGCGCTAGCTGAAATGTAAATTTCATATGGATAAGTTCTGTCTATTTTTTGAGTCGTAAAAGGAGCAATCATCGTTGTTTTTCCTAAGGGATAAAAATTAAATAGGCTAATCAAGTTCGCTCAAGATTTATGTTAGATTTGGAAGATGTTTTGCGTGAAAAATGGGAGGCGTGGCCAATCCCACTCCGAGTATTTTTTGCGTGAAAATCTTTCAAAGATGACATGAAAATTGAGATGAAATTGGCTAGTTTATTTGATTTTTATTCCTAAATCAGAAACCGCATTTGTCTGTAGGATTAAACAAGGTCTTAGACCGCTTTGCTCAGATCCTTTTGCTGGATTTAGATTTACATCGTAAATTTCAAACTGGTGACAGTTCATTTGTTTGAATCAATTATATTTAAGTAATCTGAAAAATCACACATTGCTAATTTGAGATCATTTAAATAAAAATAAAACTCATGGGACGAAATAAAGTCGGAGAAGAGTCCATCAGAAAGCTCTTCAAAAAAAATACTTCCCTTTGTGTATCTCTCCCAATAGAAATTGTGAGAGAAATGAAACTCCGAGGAAAACAAAAAGTAGTTGTCAAAAAAAAAGATGACCAGATCATAATCACTGATTGGAAAAAATAAAAAAATGAGACGCGCATTACAGGGTATTATTACAATGGAAATAGGAATAAATAGTGATAGTTATGAGAGATAAAAAATGATTTGTCTGAGTTTGTATAAGTTTACAAAAAAGTTTATAAAAAATAATTTGACAAGTCCGTACAACTAATTATTATTTATCCAGTTTGTAATATTATTCCATGACAAAAAATATCAGCAGAGGTGCTCATCTGTTAGAACGTTTCGCAAAAACCAACCTCTATCCGGATAGTTCTCATACTCCTTATGAAGAATTCTGGGAGAACAATGGAGACTCATTTACAAAACCAGAAAAAGGACTTTCAGATTTTGTGGTAAAAAAAATTTGTAATGTACGGATGGGGATTTTGAAAAATATAGATCAGTCGTCCTTTTTAGAAATTTTTCCAGTTTTGGACGCCGCACTAAAAGAGAATCCTGTTTTTTGCGAAGGATTAGGAACGCTACAAAGGATTTATCAAATAATGTCTACAAACCTTGATGAAGAAGATCAACATTCTGAATCAAACTTTTGGGAACCATATCTAAAATCAGAAATAGACCCCAAAAAAATCGCCCAAGCCGTATTTCGATCCGGAAGTTTATTTTTAATGGAGGTAGAAAAAGAAATAAACGAATATCTGATTTTTTTGGATGACCGCAAATACATAATAGAAATTCTGTCTCGACATCAGGGACCGAAAAAACTAAAGAAGCTAAAAGAGTGCTACCCACTTTTGAATCAAAAAATTGTTTTCAACGGATCTCACCTTTCGCAAATGGTATTAGGCGCCGGATGGCAGGAAAAGC
>CAZQFO010000050.1:0-12034 GCA_964592695.1 uncultured Candidatus Peribacteria bacterium | reverse complement strand
CCCCAGGAGGGGTAATAGAAGTCCAAACATGAGATTGTTTGCAAAAATCTTCATTGGTGGAGTCTCCTTTTACAGGTTTTGCACCACCCACATATATAAGACCACAGCTTCCCGAAGGAGAATCCCATGTTACAAATTTGGCCGGAGAAGGACTTCCATCATTTTCCTTGTATATTCCCCATTCATCAACCACTCCATCATTATCCGTATCTGCACCAAGTTGACGTTGTATTTGGATTTGTTCCCAATCACATTTGGCAGGTCGTGGAGTAACACTGCCATCACATGGAGTAGTATCTTGAGGATTGGCAAACTCAGATCTGATGGCAGTTCTCACTGTTCGAGCAGCATTAGTGAGAAAGAGCTCCTCTAGAGGTAGAGGATTACCATCAGTATCACTTTTATGATGCCAGGTACTGGTACAATGATCTATGTCGCCATTTGGCGTCTTTCCCCCTAGATTTCTATCGGGTTCACCATCATCATCATTATTTGTATCCCAATAGAATATCGTGTCATAACCCAAAGTCTCTCTTGTGTTTCTGCTATTGAGAGGAGGATCACCCAAATAATCATCCTCGCTACTGTCTTTATATTTCACGGGAATTTGTGCTGCTTCAAACTTACTGCAAACATCCTCATCTGGTCCGATCTCCTCAAAATACCTGTCATAATCAATTGTATTGTTTCTCACCACCTGAACAACTCTCTCCATGAGAAACCTCGACTCACTATAAAAATCCTGAGAGATAAGTACTTTTTTTTGATTAAAATAAACCCCTGCTACAGTCCCCACAGCAGTAGTGATGATAACTGCAGAAATCCCCATTGCTACGAGAAGCTCTATCAGACTGAAACCTTTGGATTTAGTTTGTTTTAAATTTTTATTTTTCATTTTTAAATTTACAATTACGAGATTATTTATACATCAAGACTGTTAGTAAGAATTTTTATTGTACAAAGTTAGCGTTGAACAACACTGATTTATACATCAATAACTATCTCTTTCCAAATAATCATACAAATACCCCTCCAATACCGAATGACGCAGAGTTCCATCTTCTAGCCATTGAACTCGGGAGATGACATGGATTTTTTGTTCATTACAATTAGCATTGCAAACATCATCATTTAACACGACAACTTCAATCTGCCGAAAAAATGGACTAGGGATGTTATCGACAGAAACGCTATCAATATCTGTTTCTTTTTCATGTGTAAAACGACCGGACTCTGGATCAACATCATTGTAGAGGTGATAAAAATCTTTTATCTCAGAATATAGGTTCATTTCAGTACCAGGAGATTCTTGTACCAAAAAATAACGATCATGAGTAGGTGAAAAATCTATTGTATAGAATCCATCAGTAATTAGATCTGAAGAAGTAACCTCAATATTTGCACATTTATTTAAATCTGGATCACTATCCATACTATCCTTACACAACCACTTCTTTCTCCTATCCCCAGAATATTTCAACCAATTTGTATCACGAACGCTTCTCACCCCTTCAAATCCCTCACGAGCAATATTTAGAGCAATAACTCGATTTTTTACCCCTGTATTGACTGATGTAGCTTGATTGAGAATCACAAACGCCGACCCCAATACCATCGTGAGAATGACTGTAGATATTAATATTTCGACAATAGTTTCTCCCGGGTTTTTGGAAGATTTGGACATATCACAAGCTCCCTGTGTTTGAAAACACCGACTGAGCTTGCGAAAACTATTAATTATCATTTTCCAATTCTTCATTTGTTTTCTATTAAATTTATGGTTATGGGAGAGTACAATTAGGTTCCAAATCAACATATTTTATCGGATATCCATTTATCCTATTGATATCCACTCGAAAACAATGCCCTAATCTGGAGTTTTCATATCCCACTGCAAAATCATTTCCACCGGTCATTCTTACCTGTGCTGTTGATGGTAAAAAAGAAACAGAAGTATTTGGGGAAGATAAATTTATTACGTCAGATGCATCTGTAGGAACAAAAAAGTCTACCTCTATCAATTCAGCAAGTGGGAGTGAAGTTACCGTCCCATTTCCATCCGCATCATATAATTCAGTGATAAGATCTTCTTCTTCAATGCCATTTTCTCCATTTGCATCAAACAAACATTGCAGTTTAATTCTATTTCTTGGAACATCCATAGTTCCCGGAACAAAAGCAAACCTCCAAATTCCGGGTTCGCTTCCACTTGGCACAGTTGGACATCTTTTTCCTGCCAGGGCATTAGCTCTAGCATCATTTAACATCGCAAATATTTTTTCTGAATTATTTTTATACCTATTTTTCTCCACGGCACTCGATATACTAGGAACAGATGCTGTCGCCAAAATACCTACTATAGTAATCACTACTAGTAGCTCAATCATAGTAAAACCTGATTTTTTTTGTTTTTGCATTACATGACCATTATTGATGATTTATATCGTTTGGGCAATAAAAAATGAGAAAAATTTAATTTGAGAATTCCCCTATGCATTGTCACGACAACCTCAATTTGCCCCTCAAAACAACCTCTCCTAAATATCAATTGTAACATTGTAAATTTAAACCTACAATTCAATCAAAGATTAAAAATATATTAAAACACAACCAGTAAATATTGACCAATTCTATTTGATAAATATCATAGGAAATAAATAGTATTATAATCAATAACAATTATGAGAATTCTTATTGTAGAAGACAACAATGAATTAGCACAAACATTAAGCGACACCTTGCAAAAAAACAATTATACCACAGACGTTCTTTATGATGGAGGATCTGTCATTTCTACAGTAAAAAAACATCCATTTGATCTTATCATTTTGGATGTCGATCTTCCCAAAAAAACCGGACTCTGTGTTTGCGTGGAACTAAAAAGCAAAGGAAATACTCCTCCGGTCTTAATGCTGACAAAAAAAAGTGAAATTGACGATAGAGTTGCTGGACTAAATTGCGGAGCAGACGATTATTTATCAAAACCTTTTGCCATGAAAGAATTATTAGCCAGAATCCGAGTTCTTTTGCGACGAACAAAAGGACGCAAAAAACAAAAAATAGTTATCAATGACGTAACACTCGATATTTCTCAACGAAAATTTATAAAAAATGGAGAAGTGCTAACGCTCTCTTTTCGTGAGTTTGGAATTTTAGAGTACTTATTTTTGCACAAAAATCAGTTTGTTTCTCGAAAGGAAATTCTAGAAAACGTTTGGGGAAATAAAGACGGAACTGTTTTTACAAACACTGTAGATGTACATATCCGGTACTTGAGAAGGATTTTTGGTGATGATTTTATCAAAACAGCCAGGGGCTTTGGTTATATGGTTGGAAAAAAATGAGATACCAGACAATATCCAAATGCTTCGGAAAAACAAAGAAACAGGTAATTCCTCCAATCTAGTACTATGAGAATAACAAGGAAATTCTGTGAATTGGCTCTATAAAAAAGATAAGCTAAAATATTGGATCTTCGCCAAGATGCGATTTTCATTGGGCTTCTCAGCTGATAAATCAGTCTTCGTCGCCCATGAAAATCGCAAAAACTACTGAGGGAGAATATCACGTACGGTTTGATGAGAGGAGGGTAGAAACTCAGCCATCAAGCTAGAGCGCTACCTTCTTACTTCATCTTATTAAAAATATATTAAAAATAATGCAAGTTTGAATACTGTTTTAATCTTTATTTAACACGATTTTCTTTATAAAAATGTAGCCTGTTTTAGGCAAAAATATTTATCGAATAGTTCTTTAAAAGAAATAAAAGAATTAATTCGATAAATTAGCTCTTTTACATTTCAGTTGTACTACTAATTTTTTCGACATAATTTGTTTCGGAAGCGGGTATAACCTGAATTACATTCATAAAAATCCCCTTCAAGATCATTGGAAATTGAGAGGGGGCGTTTGTTTTTTTATATCTAAATCGGGTATCCTCCCAAAATTCCAATGTAAATCCTAAAAATCCAATTTCTTCATCCAGTGTTTATGCAGTTTCCCGCATTTCATGTGAAGGCGTTACACTGAAATTTTGGGAGGATACTAAATCGGGTCACCCCTATTGGAAGCATAAAAAAACAATGTGAATCGAGACTAAAAAGATAGATGAGAACTGTTCCTTCCCTAAATTACAAACAATAATACCTTGTTTCAGGAGTGATACAATGAATGGTAAAAAACAAAACTGTTGGGAGTTTATGAATTGTCAAAAGGAGGAAAAATGCATTGCCAGTACTTTTTCTCTAACTGATGGGCACGGAGGTGGAAAAAATGGGGGCAGGATTTGTGCTTACATTTTTGGCACAATTTGTTGTGGAAAAGAACAAAAATCAATGCAGGATAAAATAGATGTTTGTTTTAATTGTCCATTCTACCAGGAAATACGAAAGGATTCATCAATTGGGAGGGATATTCAAGATCGGGCAAAAAAGGCTCGAACGTACCTAGAGGAAACCTTTTCCTGACGTTATCTGTTAAATTTTAGTACAATTGAGTGTAGGAGATTTTTTTGGGAGGGAGCATCTCCTCCCAAAAAAACACTTAAACATAATAAATATTAATATAAATGATTTTTAGTAATGGTTATCAAATTTCACTCAATGCATTTCAAGCTTATTTTTAAATTGATCTATCTCTTCTTTTAAAAATAATATCCGTTGAAATTTTTTTTCTGTCAGGGGCTGACTTAAGATCTGATTCAATATTTCCTTGTATTTTTTTACAACCATAAATTTTTTTTCCCATTCCAGTGTTTCTGAAGAATTATATGATCTTTTACGTATTCCACTTCGCTGAAGATTCCATTCTTGTAAAGTAGAAGAAAAAATGAATTGATCCACTGAACTGAATATATCAATCGTTTTTTTTAAATCATTTATTTGTTTTCGAAAAGGGACTTCAATATCTTTTGCTTCCTGATACAGTGATTTCAATTTTATCTACCTTATTAAGACATTCTGCCGGTCCGATTTTTGTGTTGTCATTACTAAAAAAGGAAATGATATCCGGAGGAGTCTCAATTTCTGTTATAAGAGTATCCGAATATAATTCTAATTGAGATAGTTGTCCTTCACGATAGGTCATAGATTCTAAAAGTTTTAACATAGATATTTGAAACATATCAAACTGATTTCTTATCTTTGGGACATTTGAAATTCCCAACAATTCACAATATCGAGGAAATCGTGAATAAATATCTTCTAGAGGAATCAGCCATTGCTGTTCCATTTCAGGAAAAGCTTTTAATAAACGCTCTTTTATTTGATCAGGAAACCTTTTGTCTAAAGAGGTACTTTCTTTTTCTGATTCCTTAACACTAATCATTTGTGTATGCCAAGTGGTCCGTGTAGGAAAAATGTCTACCGCAACAGAGGTCTGTTGATTGTTTAAAAAATCAATAATTTTTTTATTTTTTTTATCCCAGTTTTTATTATTCAGGAGCCGTACTTTTTCGTATAAACCCTGCAAATCTGCACTATTGCTTGTCTCTTTTTTATTTAATAACACATCAAATTCCTGACTATTTTTTCCTTGACCGGATTTAATGTCTTCATGAATAGACATAAAGCTCTTTGTCGTCACTTTAACAGGATCCCCTAACCCCGGAAAAAAATAATCGATCATTTTCGTGATAGCTGCCTCATTTTTCCATATCACATTTTGTATGGAAAGAGAACGCTCATAAACAGATTTCATATTTTCTGATCTTGGGATTCTAAAAATTTCATCAAACCATATGTTTCCTTTTTCTATTAGATTTTGACGATCTTTTGATTTTGCCCCGACATGTTCCTCCAAAAGAACATAAAAAATATCTTTAATGGCAATTTTAGAAGGATGCAAAACCCCAGGAACAATGCTCTGAATGCATGTTTGCCTAAAAAAAGCCTCCACATGTGCAACAAAATCATTTTCCCACATAGAAATTCTTTCTTTCATTTCCGGAAAGAGTTTTTGGTCTTCTCTTCCTCTTTTGGAAGGTCCTTTTAGTTGATAAAAAGGATTATTAAGATTCAAACTCAGAGACAAAAGGAAAAAAACAGAAAAAATGAAATTCCTAAAAGATTCCCCGTGTTCTTTTTCGAGAAATGTCATCAAATCATCTGTCTCTTTATCGGACATAGAATTAACTATTTTTTTTTGCATATTTTCGACAATACTACTTACAGGCAAAGAAGAGATTTCACTTATTTGTCCTCCATCCACTATAGATGGGTCGATTTCTTGTAATAAATATGAATAATCATCAATCAGTTTCTTCGTATTTTTTAGAAATTCAGTATAACTCTGTAGATGATTGTTCAGAATCTGAGTAATTTGATCTATAACATTTTCTGTGTTCTTATCCGGAGAAAACATTAAATTGGAAATCCTATTCCAATTGAATTCCTCTTGGCTGTTTAAAATCAATAGCTGTTCCTGGATAGCGGATTCAGTATCTCTAAAACTTGTGATGTAAACACTGGCAACTTCGTTTAATTTTTCGACAAAAGAATCTCGTAAATCCAAAGAAGTATGATTTAATAATCGTGATCCTTTTTTTTCATCTCGCTCCATTTCAACTTTTGGAATTTTCTGAAAATCTTTAATTATCAGATCTACCTCTCGATGAATAATTTTTTGAAGATCATGAAGTGAATGAGGCGTCTCATGTAATGTTTTAGATTGCACTCCCAACATGCCTATAGAATCAGAAATCTGACGCGACTTATAATTCAATTTCATATTTTTAAACGAAAGATCGATAAGCCCATCGTAATTCATTTTTCCAAACCCACATACTAGCACACTCAGAAATGCCATACATACGGGACTACGTTTGTAAGCAGATATAATTCCCTGAAGAGAATCACCTTCTTCGACAACTGATTCCATGATCCTTCTGCGACAATCATAAACAGCTGCCGTAAGCCCCATCGCTCCAACAAAAGCAATAATAAATCTAACAATCTCCTCGTCCCGTGAACCCGACAAAAAATTTAGATTCAAAAGAAACTCTTTGAGACCAAACGTAGAAGGAACAACCGATACGGCAAAAAGAAATTTTTCTATTCGACTTCGATTATAGTTTAGATTTTTTTTTACCTTACTTAGCAATTTTTCCCATGATCCTAATTCAGAATATTTAATAAGCTCTTGATGTACACTGGCGATATTAACGCCTGGTAATCCTTGAATAACCTGCTGTTGCATTTGGATAAATGAATTTTTCATACCATGAATATTTACCTGAAAAACCCGTTTGGCGATCTGATAAAATTCATTCCTTTTCATAAAAGCTTCTTCACCACTATCTACTGCCTTTTGAAATTGATCAAATTGAGTATTAAGAAACGTTTTTTGGTTTACAAGCTTCTCTTCTCTCATTCGAGATCTCAGATCATCCACTTGTTTTTGTAAAAATTCTAATAATCCTGTATCAATAGTAAGTTTTTTAGATGAAAGATCTTCACCAAATCTGACATTTGGAAAAAGGGAAATAGGATCTCCTATTTTTTTTTCAGGAGAAAAATAAGTACATACGAGTTTTCCATATCCTTTTAAAAAAGGATTATCATCTACTTTTTCTGTTTTTTTATTAGGGCCTACTTTTTTATCAGGAACAGTACTTGTTGTGCTTGATAATCCCAACCCATTTAAAATTTCCATTTTCTGATACAATTAAAAAATATAATAAGACCTACTATGGTTTCATTTATTTTTTTCCAAAGCCCTTATTATGCCACATTTCTAATCCCCAAAGAATTAATATTTTGTTTTCGCAGGTGTGTGCCTTTTTCCTTTCCCATTGTGTTTATTTCTTCATTAAATTCCAAAATCCGTTCAGCAGATACCGAACAATGACGCTTAGTCCAATCAGATATCATCATTTGCACCGGCATTTCATCTGAATCGATATATTTGTCATGCATTATGGGATCAGAAATAAGCATATCAAAAGCCGGAGCACCAGGAATGGGTACCAGAGGAGCAATAGACATACTTTCTACATTTGATAATTTCATCAATTTTTTTATGTGTTCTTGAGTGCGTTTAAGTGTTTTTTCGCTTTCTCCGGGACAACCACTGACAAAAGATCCATGCACAAAAATCCCTCTTTCTTCTAATAATTTCGTTGCTCTAATGTTTTGCCCTATAGATCCTCCTTTGTTTGAACTTTTTAATATACCATCATCGCCAGATTCATATCCCAAAAAAACCAGTTTTGTATTTAACCTAGCTAGTATATCTGCGGTTTCTTGGGTGATATTTCCGGCTCGTCCATAAATATGACGAATCGCCATTTCTTCCATACCTTTAGGACGCATCTGAAGCAAATTCCTAAGCCATTCTCGATTTCCCGTAAAGTCTTCTCCTACATCCATAAAAGCATCAATATCAAATTGATTTTTCCATGTTTTAAGCGCTTTCCAAACAAAAAGAGGATCTTCAAATTTGGTATCATTATAAACTCGGGAACAAAAAACACATCCTCCAGTTTTACATCTCCAGGAACACCCTTTTTGTGTTAAAATTGAAAGTGGTTTTTTTAGTCCTCTAGGGTTTTGATCTCGTTGATAATTATGAAAATATGGATTCAGATCGATCAGTGAGTAATCAATAGGAGTTAATGCCGGCTTGTCATGCATTTCAACTTCATTTTGAATAATCGTCTCTTTTGAAATTTGGTATGTGAGGTTTGAAATTTCGTTTAAAGGATATCCATGAACCAGTTTTGTGAAAGGCATTTCCCCATCTCCACTTACGATAAAATCCACACGTTTTTGTTGTTTTTGTATAATATTTTTTGCGAGCAATGTAGCATAGTTCCCACCCAAAACAACATCCGCTCCGATTGATTTTGCTAGTTCGGCAAGATGCAGAGCATTTTGGTAAGAAAAAAGGTTTGGAGAAATCCCGACTAAATCTGGTCGTGTATCACAAACAGTTTGATCTATTTTTTTGCTAGTAGTGACGACATGATCGAGGATCTGTGCCTGACCTTCGAACCCCGAAGCATGAAGATGCGAAAGGATGGAGAGCAGATTTAGTGGGTGATAATGAGTTGTTTGTTCTTGTGATACCCATTCTTGGTCGAGAGGTGGGTTTATGAGAAGGATGTTTTCGTATGGTTTTTGGGGCATTATTTATATTATTTAGAAACATCAGAATCATTGACTTTCAATTTTCGAAAAAATATTCCTCGATTATCAACCATTTCAGATACATCAGATATGCATTCCATTACTTCTTCAAAGCTCACAGCAGAATGTTCTCTTATCCAATCCTTTGCCATTTCTCTTGCATTTATAATGTCAGTAGTTGCATATTTCTGTTTCATTTCAGGATTATTGATCAAAATATCGTAAGCCGGGGATCCTAAAAAAGGAGCTAACGGAGCGATAGAAACCGCCCGCATATTTTCAAATTCAAGCAATTTTTTTATATGATGTTTAGTGTTATTCAGTTGTTGTTTTGTTTCTCCTTTAAATCCAGCAACAAACGAACCATGAACACCTATCTCCCTTTCATTTAAAAATTCTGTCGCTTTAATGTTTTGCCTTGCGGTTCCCCCTTTTCCTGATGATTTCAATATTTCGTCATCTCCTGATTCATATCCTATAAATATTTCCTTAGTGTTTAATGCCGCCAAAATATCGGCAGTTTCTTTATTAATGTCCCCTGAACGAGCAAAAATAAAACGAATAGCAATGTCCTCCATTCCTTTGGGTCTTTGTGCTAAAAATTCTCTTAACCATTTTCTGTTTCCGGTAAAATCATCACCAATGTCTAAAAAGGAATCCATTCCATATTTTTCTTTTAATTCATCAAGTTTACACCACACCTCTTTAGGATTTTCAAATTTGGCATCTGGGTAAAGTCGACAACAAAAAGTACACCCCCCAGTTTTGTGTCTCCAATAACAACCATCCTGTGAGATTATAGTAATGGGTTTTTTCAATCCTTCTGTATTACCTGAATTTTCGTGATTGGAAAAATACGGATCAAAATCAATAAAAGAATAATCAATTTCTGTCATAGACGAGTTTCGGTTCAACTGTGAAGGATTAAAATGAACATTATTTTTAGAGTCTCTCCATGCCAAATTTTGAATAGTAGAAAGTTTCTCTCCTCTAATTAATTTTTGAAGTGCCTCTTCTCCATCTCCTTGTATGGCAAAATCAATTTTCTCCTTTTGACGTTCCATCACATGTTTAAACAAAAAAGAAGTAAAATTGCCTCCAAATACAATATCCGCACCATTTTCTTTTGCCTCTTTCGCAAGACTCAATCCTCTCTGATAAGAAATTAAATTTGGAGAAATCCCAACCAAATCCGGACGAAAATCCTTAATCACCTTCCGCATTCTTTGATCCGTATGGACATATAAATCCAAAATTTTAATAGCTCCCTCAAAGCCTTTTTCTTTTAAGTGAGAGGCTAACGCCAACAAATTCATTGGTTGCCAATAATCCCATTGGTGTCCCTGATCCCATCCTTCATCAATATGAGGATTAATGAGGAGTAATTTTTCGTATCTTTGTTTTATTTTCATATTTAATTAAATTTTAATTTTTTACCCCCTCTATTTTGGGAATTGAACATTAAAAAAAGATTAAAACTCCTTATGTGCCAAAAATGTATTTTGATAAAAGGATTAATTAACACTTTGGTTCGGTTTTATGATTAAATTTCAAAATATTAGCATTCCCTTTCATTGACAGCTGAAAATGTAAGATATATGCTCAAAATAAGATGAAAAAAAATACAAAAAAGATTATCATTATTGAAGATGAAGAACCATTGGGACAAATCTATTTTGATACGCTAAAATCAGCCGGATATGATACCCGATGGCTTAGATCTGCGGAAGGAATTGATGAATTATCTGAAAATTTTCAAGCAGATTTGATATTGGTAGACCATGCACTATCAGGCAGAAATATCACATGCATAAAAGCACTTCCAGCATTAAAAAGGTTATTCCCAAATGCCATTATTATTATTATCTTTTCAAACTACAGCGATTTTGCTCTCAAAAAAAAAGCCAAACGCTCCGGGGCTGATGATTTTTGGCTCAAAATGGATATTTCTCTTGCTGAATTATTAAGACGGGTCCAATCCCTTTTGAGGGAACCGAACGATAAACTTCGCCCCTCCAAGTGACGAATTACCAACAGAAATAGTGCCATTATGTACTTCTATGATCTTTTTACAAATATATAATCCCAACCCAATCCCTTTTCCCTCCATCTTGGCACCATCTCGAAATTTCTTAAAAACATGTCTTTTATCTATAGCCGCAATCCCCGGCCCACTGTCTGACACACTAAAAACAATTTCATTTTTTTGAGTTTTTACATTTAATTCAATAATTCCATTTTCGGGGGTGAATCTTATGGCATTATTTAGTATATTTTCTATTAATTGTCGGAGTTGAGAGGGATCAAAAATAACTTTTAAATTTTGGGGAACATTGTGTTCAAATTGAAAATTAATTTTTTTATTCTTTATTAAAGGCATATATGTGTTGTGTATATCCTGAAAAAAGTGTAAAACATTTAAATAAGAAAACACAGATTTAATTTTTCCCAAATCGTATTTCTGAACAGTAAAGAATTTTTCGGAAAGTTGATGGAGACGTTGAATAGCGCTATCTACTGTTTTTAGTTTGGTTTCCATTTCGGGGTTTTCCATGATGGCTTGCTCTGTAGTCAGCATGGCAGTCGTAAGTGGAGTACGAAATTCATGAGCAATGATAGCAATGAAATCTGATTGTTGTTGAGTAAGCAGTTTTACTTTTCGAATCTGCTCACTAAGCGCTTCTGTTTTTTCATCTACCATTTTTTTCATCAGATCGTGTTCTTCTTGCATATTCTTTTTTATCAAAATATTCATCAAACAAATTCCCAGATGTTTTTGCAGTTTGAGCAGTACTTCAATTTCTTCTCGAGAATACGGTTCATTTTTTTCTTTTGCTCCCAAGGCCAAAAATCCGATAAGTTTTGTTCCAGAAAAAAGGGGCATACAGAGTTTCATATTTATACTATGA
>CAZQFO010000049.1:0-12062 GCA_964592695.1 uncultured Candidatus Peribacteria bacterium | reverse complement strand
TCTTCTTTTTTGAAATCTTCGATTTCAATTATTCCTGCCGAAGGCTATTGTTCTCAGTAAGCCCGCTACAATTGAAGCTCTCACTGTGTGAGGTATTACTGTACGGGGCCCAAAAGAAACACAACAGAATCCCCATTAGAAGTGCGGTTATGGATATGAGGATGTTTTTTTTCATGATCGTTCTCCTAATAATGAGATAATTGGCATTATGGAAGTGAAACCGAGACAACCTCGGTACCACAAGTATAATGCCAATCATAGAAATAACCATGATACAATCGTAACAAAGAGGAAACCTGCTCTCAATTCTGAGTAATCAGAATCTCCATATGAAGTAGTGCCGTCCTGATGATCCAGGAGACGATACTTACGTGAGAGCAAATGGCTCTTTGTTACTGCCGATATGTGAAAGAACTTGACTTGATTTGTTTTGGATTTAATTGCACAGTATTGATTTACTTTGTTTTGTCAAGCTTTTTTATATGAAAATATATTATTCATATATAGCAAGCGTGCGTAGCACATAAATATACAGTGAGTAATTGGGTTTGTTCACAAATAACTCTGGCTCCATTGTCCGTAAAATGCAAAATGTAAAACAAGGAGGCTGTGGAGCCGAATTGCATTCCTTATCTGAAAAAGAACATTTAGTATTTGTGGTTGTTAAAATCTGGATTCATGCTAATCTGCAATAGAAATATCACAACTTGCGAGAAGGCGACATTTGCCAATATCGCCTTCAGGATAATTTTTCTTGGATATTTCTATTGCATGTGGGTATTAGAAGGAAATGAAGTTTTGGGAATAAGATGATTAGAATTAAATTGATGTTTTTTCTTTTGTGCAAAGGCTCCACAGCCTCCTTATATTTCATGATCAGTTTGACGGACAATGGAGCCAGCGGTGGAAGTGGATTAGAGGCGTTGAATGCACACAAAAAAAGTAAGACACCAAGATCTCACTTCCTTAATACTATACACTGGATATACTCCCTAAACCTCCAACCGAATAAAACTCACCAACTTCGCATCTCCCAAATATTCAGCAATTGTCTGAGAAGAATCCTTAACAAATGCCTGAGAAGTCATGGCTCGCTCAGCACAAAACTTCTTTACCTTGCCCTCAATAATTTTTTCTATGATATTATCTGGTTTTCCCTCATTTTTCATCTGATCCCGATAAATATCCTTCTCCTTTGCAATTTCCTCAGCCGGAACATCTTCAGGATTTGCAACTGATGGATTCATAGCAACAGTATGCATAGCGAGATCTTTTGCCTGCTCTTCAGTCCCTCCCTCAAGCGCTATTAGTGCACCCATTTTTCCGTTTGAATGAACATACCCCCCAATAGTATTACCATCTTTCAAAATCTGAACTTCCTCTAAATTTATATTTTCTCCGATAGCTTGAATCTTATCAGTTTTCTGTGATTCAAATAATTGCTTTGCTCCATCAGCTCCTTTGGCATCCGTTGCATCTGCCAAAGTTTTGGCAAATGTCTGAAAATCTTCGTTACGAGCAACGAAATCGGTTTCACATAAAAGCTTAATTATAGCTCTTCCTGATATAGTTATAAGTCCTTCACTTGTAGATCTACCAGCTTTTTCACCGGCCTTAGCTTCCCCTCTTTTTCTTAGGATTTCAATAGCTTTGTCTATGTCTCCATCAGATTCACCAAGTGCTTTTTTGCAGGCCATCATACCGACACCTGTCTTGTCACGAAGTTCTTTTACGAGTTGGACTGTGATTTGTGTCATAGGGGAAATTTTAGTTAAAAATTAAAATAGAGAACTAAATACTGAACAATATTAAAATTTATGACGAGATTGTAGCGAGGGAAAGGGGGAATGCAAGGGAAAAGTTGAAGACAATCAATCGGACTACAAAAAGGCAACCTTAATCAGTATTACCCCAACTGTAATTATTCCTAAATTCCATCCGAGATTTTTTAAGATGAAATCACGATCAATTTTGTATTTTACCTCATATCGTGATTCATAAACTTTTTCGAGCTTTTCTTTGTCTATCCTGAGATCATGTCTGATTTCCCTGTTATCTGCTTTTAATTCTTCAAAATATCGTCGCCACTCCGCACGATCTTCTTCTCGAGCATTCTTCCATTCCGCACGATCTCCCTCTCGAGCATTCTTCCATTCTGCACGATCTTCCTCTCGAGCATTCTTCCATTCAGTACGATCTTTTTCCCTTGCATCTTTCCATTCTGTACGGAACTCCCTTAGTAAGAGATCTTGATGGTCGGCACGTCTCTCGATTTGTTCAATCATTTTAATGATCAGATCGAGCTTCTGATTATCATTTACAGTCATTTTTTATTGAATTGATTATGATTTTTCAGTGACACGATAATAAATTTTATTCAAAAAGTCAAAAAAAACTACCAAAAACCGGATTGAAAATTAAACAATTACTTTTACAATCCCATTACTCATGCCAAAATCGTTTGTCAACCTCCACACACATTCTTTTTATTCGATACTTGAGGCTTCGGCATCTCCAAAAACTGTTATAACAAAAGCAAAAAAATTGGAATGTCCAGCTGTGGCATTGACTGATGCCGGATCTGGATATGGATTGATTGAGTTCTATGAGCATGCCAAGAAACTTGGTGATATAAAACCCATTCTTGGAGCAGAGATAAATGTAGCAAAAGATTCTCGGTTTGAAAGACGAGCAGGGATCGATGGTCGAGAGGGAAACATCGTCTTATTAGCTCGGAATGAAACAGGGTACAGAAACCTTTTAAAGATTATCTCTTTATCACACCTAGAAGGTTTTTACTATAAACCAAGAGCAGATTGGGAACTGTTGTCTGAATGCAATGAGGGAGTGATTGTCATGACGGGAGGTACTGGCGGAATGATAGGTCGTACTTTTCGAGATGAAGGACCAAATCTAGCAGAAGAAAAATTTGAAAAATTACGTGAAATTTTTGGTTCAAATAACGTCTATATTGAGATTGTTTCTCGAAGTTATGATGAACAAAAACAACTTAATGAATGGAAGCTGAATCTAGCAAAAAAGCACAATGCTGAGTTGGTCGTGACCTCTGATGCCCGATATGTAGATGAAGAAGATGAAGAGGCTTGTGATACACTGATTTGCATCGGAAGAAATCAATCCATTGGAGAAGAAGGGCGTTTTAAAATAGCAGAAAAGAATTGGTTTAAGTCATTTGAAGAGATCGAATTAGAATTGGATTATATAACTCCAAAAATTCTAGAAGGAGCCCGAAAAAACACTTTAAAAATTGCAGAATCAATTGGATTTGAGCTCGAATTTGATAGGAGCTTACTTCCAAAGATTGAACTATCAGGAGGCGAAACCGAAAATACACAACTAAAAAAACAATGTGATGAAGGGATAAGAATGCGTTACCCTTATTTGGAAGATAATGAATATGAACAAGTTCACAATAGATTGGATTACGAACTCTCGATTATTGGAAAAATGGGTTTTGAAGCTTATTTCCTTATTGTAGCAGACTTTATAGATTTTGCCAAAGCAAACGGAATAGCAGTTGGTCCGGGACGTGGAAGTGCGGCTGGGTCCTTGGTTTCATATCTTCTAGGAATTACAAATATTGATCCCATCAAATATGAATTACTTTTTGAAAGATTTCTAAACCCAGAACGAATATCAATGCCAGATATCGATATCGATTTTTCTGATGAACGTCGAGATGAAGTTTTGCAATACGTCACGGAAAAATACGGATCAGAAAAAGTTTCAAAAGTATGCACCTTTGGAACACTTGCAGCAAAAGCAGCACTCAAAGATGTAGGAAGAGCTCAAGGGGTTCCATTTGCAGAGATGAATGCTATGACAAAAATTATGCCAAATAAACCAGGGTTCACTTTAGCTGAAGCAGGGAAATTACCGGATTTTTCAACACTCATAAAGACAAAACCTCATCTCCAAAAAGTATTTGATGTAGCCAGGAAATTGGAAGGATGTGTTCGGCATGTTTCCGTTCACGCTTGTGCCGTGATGATCGCTCCGGATCGGTTGTTATCGCATGCCCCACTACAGTGGGCTCCCGGAGCAGAAGAAGTTAAAATTACTCAATTTCCATATCAGCAATTAGAACATTTAGGGCTTTTGAAAATGGACTTTTTAGGTTTAAAAAACCTTTCTGTCATAGAAAAAGCAATTGCGAATATACAATCAACCACAGAAAAAAAAATCGATTTAAATAAAATTCCGGTTGATGATGAAAAAACATTTAAAATGATGGCAGAAGGTGAAACAACAGGCGTTTTTCAATTTGAATCAGCAGGAATGCGTCGTTATTTACGTGAATTAAAACCAACTGAATTTGAAGATCTCGTAGCGATGAATGCGCTTTATCGTCCAGGACCAATGGAATACATCCCTCAGTATATTAAAGGAAAACATTCACCGAAAAAAGTTAAATATATCCATAATGTGTTAGAACCAATTTTAAAAAAAACGTATGGGATTGCAGTTTATCAAGAACAGGTGCTGAAAATCGCTCAGGTCTTTGCCGGATTTTCGTTGGGAGAAGCAGATATTCTGCGAAAAGCAATTGGAAAAAAAATTGCCTCCATTTTGTCCCAGCAAAGAGTTCGTTTTTTAGATGGAGCAAAAGAAAATGGATACGACAAGAAGTTGGCTGAAAAAATATTTGACGAGATTATTGTTCCATTTTCAGGGTACGGATTTAATAGGTCTCATGCAGTATGTTATGCACGAATTGCATATGAGACCGCTTATTTGCGTGCCAATTACCCGGTTGAATTCATGGCGGCAATGATGACTACAGATCGAAGTAATACGGACAGAATTGTTCTGGAAATGAATGAATGTTCCAGCATGGGAATAGAAGTCTTACCTCCATCAGTAAACGAGTCTGGAAGTTATTTTACCGTGATAATCGAAGATATCGATTTGGATCAATTGGATATTGAGAATGAAGCAAGAGATGAAAAACTAGCAAAGATTCGATTTGGATTATCTGCAATCAAGGGAATAGGAGAAGATACGGTGGATCAGATTATCCATGAGAGAAAAAATAATGGTTTATATAAATCTCTATCAGATTTTGCAAAACGTGTTCCTGCAAAATTAGTTAATAAGAAAACCCTTGAAGCATTAGCTTTTTCGGGAGCATTTGATTATTTCGGTGATCGAAAGGCAATCGTGGAAAGCCTAGATGATTTGGCAAAATTTGCCAGGGAACAGCAAGATCAGAGTGCCTCTGGACAGTTAGGATTGTTTGGAGGAGTTGGGGATGAAGCCATAGAATTTTCACTTAAAAATTCAAAGGCAACCAAAGAAGATATTCTTAGATGGGAACGTGAAAGTTTGGGGTTATTTGTATCGGACCATCCCTTAAAAGGTCTTGGAGGATACTTTAAAAAATATGGCTCGCTGATCGGAAACTTCGAAGAAGAAGATGTGGGGAAGATTAAAACCATACATGGGATTGTAGTTGGGGCACGAAAAATAACGACTAAAAAAGGAAAAAATATGGCAATTCTACAGATAGAGGATTCGTCAGGGAAAATTGAAGGAGCAGTATTTCCAGCGGTTTTTGATAAAATTCATTCAAAAATATTTGAAATCGATGCATTTGCTCGCTTTAGAGGAAAAGTCAGCGAACGAGATGGGGTAATGAACTTTGTTGTGGATGAAGCGAAACTTGGTAATCTAAAAGCAATTCAGGATAAGGTGGCTGGTGGAGAGGTGTTTGAATCTGAAGATTCGGGAGAGAAATTAGAGAAAAAAAAAGAGAGAGGGGTATTAGAGGGTAAAGAAGAGAGAAGAGAGAAGAAAGAAAAGGACGTGATTTTTAGAGTGATAATACCAGAAGGGATGGTTAAGTCAAAAGTCGATGTATTAAAACAATTACTTTTTTCTAAAAAAACAGATTCTCCTGAAGGACGAGAAGGGGTAGTGGTGATTGATGGAAATGAAGTGCCTTTGCCGTTTAAAGTTGAATATTCAGATGAATTGCAAGAGGAGGTGGAGAAGATCTTAAATTGACTTAGTAACTTTAACCGTCACCGAGACAATGTCCCGGAGGCGGTTATCTATGATTTTTATTTGATCATCTCTAACCAATCAATCTTCGTAGGACACCCTCGTATACATCGCCCACATCCAGTACACATGGACGTCCCATATTGTGCCTGAAAGTACTGAATCTTATGAAATATCCGATGTTTGAATCGATCAATTCGTTCCCCACGAAAATGATGTCCCCCTGCCACAAGGGTGAAATCTTTGTACATACAAGAGTCCCATTTGACACATCTTTCCCCGCATTTACCGGCAAGATCTGATTCATCTTCAATATCAAAGCATAGACAAGTAGGACAGAGTGTGGTACAGTCTCCACAACTGAGGCAATCTTTTGCCCCTTGTTGCCAGATTTCATTTTTTTCGAAGAGGTCTTTTATGTCGTGCGTTGAAAGTGAGCGGTTGCATTTAGGTGGATCATATTTTTGTAGAGACACGTTGCAACGTGTCTCTACAAACGAGGTAGTAGAAATTTCATGAAGATTGTCTAAAATCTTCTCTCCTTTAACTGAACCAGATCGCACTAACCAATTATCACCTTCATCAAAAAGGCATAAATCATAGTGGTGCTTAAGTTTCATAGAATCACAAAAACAATATTCATCTTGTGGTTCGTGGCACCAGAGACCGACAAGTGTGAGATTTTCACGAAATTCTTTATACCCAGGAAATGCAGGATCTTGATTAAGAAATAACTCATCATTGATGTGGAATGCATTTAGATCACAGAGACGAAGTCCAAACAACACTCGTTTTGGAAAATTGTTATCAGGAATTTCGATTTTTTCGCCTTTAAATTTGAAGAGTGTTTTTTTCTCTGGAAAAACATACTTCTTACTCGTAAACCATGATATCCCCTCAAAGCAAATATTCTCAACAGATTCTACCGGTTGCATACGAAGAAATGGATCCTCCATATTTTTAACCGGAGCAATGATCTCATCGGAATTATTTTGGAGTATTTCGAAGAAGTGGGGGAGTTTGTTTTTGGGGAGGATAAATTCTTTTGTTTTCATTTTTAATCTAATTTTATATGATTTTAAAAATTTTCTCCACTGCTTTCTCCAACTTCTCCAAATCAGCCTCCCCATAAGGCAATCCAATAATTTTTACAGCCTCAATTTTCCCAGTCTCTTTCATCAGTTTCAAATAAAATCCCAGATCCAGATCGTGGCAAGTTACGGAGTGGCTAAGTTGGAGATCATCAATGTTTTCAAGAATTGTAACTTCATCAAGTCCTTTTACCACGTCCAAAATATAGATAAGTCCATCTGCATTCAAAATTTCAGTAGGGGAGTGAGCGATGATGAATTCGGATTTCGAGAGTTTGATTTGTTGGGCTAGTTTGATGGCGATATTGTCATTGGAGACGTATTCGTTTCCGAAGCAATAGATTTTTTTCATGATTTAATCTTTTTTTAATGTTCGGTTCTTTATTTTTCTTCAAAAGTTTAAGAAAACATAACTATTCAGCATGACATAAGAGATTGAATTTTTGGCGCTTCATCAGTCTTCGCTCTACGAGCTTCGACCGACAGGCGAAGGCGACCGTAGGAAGTCTTCGGGAAAAGCGCCTTTATCGCAAATATCACCATAATAGTTGCGACTCTTTTGCAGATGCGATGATAGTACATACTTCTATTGTGCTTGATCCAGAGATAATGTATCCGGTTGATTAGTTTCAGTTTGTTCTAGTACTGTTTCCACCTGAGTGGGAGCAGATTGTTCCAGAGAATCAACATCGGCTGAATCGGGAAATTTTAGTTTTGTTTCCTGTAGATCAGCGATTATATCTGCAGCTGTAAATGGGAGGGCTTTCTCTGTTTTAGAATCGTACGTATAAAGAGCCATATTTCCTTGTTTTCTAGTTTTTATTTCAGAGGTATTATCACTTGGGTTGTAATCGAAGCGGATAGGACCTCTATCATATTTATAAGTTTCAGGATCTGGATTGACACTGATTTGATAGAGAGTAACCGGTTCCTTGTCGATGAATGTATAAAATTTAATTAAAGTACATTGACCATACTTACAGAGGAGAACTAGTTTGTTTTGATGAGGCAGTATCTCTCTTTTTGCTTTTTCTGCGTTTTGTTTAAAAATAAGATCAATACCTTGAACCATTTCTGAAACTGTCGGTTGCGTGGTTGGGGATTCCATATTATACTTTATTAACTGTTTTCTAGTATTAAAATTCTGTACAACAGTATGATCAGAATCCCAATTGATCCATGATCCTTCAAATATTCGTCTTGCTTTTGAAGTCATTTTTTCTATCACCAATGGGAGGTGGTCTTGATTATTGTTTACCGGACCAATATGATGGTATGGAATATTAGCATTATCTAATGCTTTATAAACTCTGACTCGTTCTTTATCCCAATCAATAACGTGCTTGTCACCGAAGTCGAAACGGGGCTTTGTCACAGAGAATCCCTGCTGTAGAGCAAAAAGAGTATTTTGATCCTGAGTGCCTTGAATATCAATTTCTAGGAAAAGATCCTCCATTGATCCAAAGGGGCGATCTATGGTTTTTCTACTAGGAACATGTGGTTGAATAGGAATGTGTCTGAGTGAATCAGGTACTTCCATTTGTCGACAGTTATTCTGTTTTCGTGTTGTGTTGACCACACCTGTCAATATTAATTGATCGCTATTTTTTGATGGAAAATTGTGATCCAATGAAGATATTTCTGGATCTCTAGATTTGTGAGTTTCTGTATCAGCAGCTTCTCCTATTGCTGGAGTACAAGTTGATTCGACAATTGCTAGTGAATCATTTGATTTCATAGTTTAAAAAGATTAAAAATTAGTTAGAAATATAAGAATTTCAAAACTACATATATACCAAGGAAATATGTTTGTCAAGCTTTCTTTTAAAAAAAAATCAATCACAATGAATATCAATGTACGAATTCAAAGTATACGGTACTGTTCAAGGCGTGGGATTTCGCCCGCATATTCTGCGTGAAGCGAGAAAGCTGGGCTTGCGAGGTTTTGTTCAAAATACGGGAGACGGAGTGCGCCTAGTGGTAGACGATCAGCCTGCAATGGAGGGGATTTTGAAAACGGTGCCGAAATTGGCGAAAATAACATCAATTAAAAAAGAAAAATTAAAAATTAAAAATGAAGAGGTGGGGGAGGTATTTGAGATACGGGAAAGTAACAAAGAGAAGAGAGCAGAGAGCAGAAAAAATGAGTGTGGCGGGAAGGGGAAAAGGATAGTAATCCCCCCTGATTTAGCGATTTGTGAGGAATGCTTGAGCGAGTTATTTGATCCATCTAATCGTCGATACCATTATTTTCATATTAGTTGCACAGATTGCGGTCCTAGATATTCAATCTTGCGAGAGGGTATTTTTGATCGCATAAATACTGCCTTGGCAGAATTTCCAATGTGTAAGGATTGTCGATCCGAATACGAGAATCCGGATGATCGACGGTTTCATATGCAGGGGATATCGTGTGTGGAGTGTGGTCCTGAACTTAATCAAATTCAAAATTTAAAATTTAAAATTCAAAATAATGGACAGGAAATTGATCTAATAAAAAATACCGCACAATTAATTAAATCAGGTGAAATCGTGGCAATTAAAGGGGTTGGTGGTTTTGCGCTAACGTGCAATATGGAGGTTAAAACTGTTGTTAAACTACGAAAATTTATTCATCGTCCAAATAAACCGTTTGCATTGATTGGGAAAAATATTGAAATGATTCGGAAATATACGGAGGTTTCGGACATCGAAATGCGATTGTTAGAATCGAGAGAAAGACCGATTGTGTTATTAAAAAAAAATACATGCGTAGAGACACATTGCAATGTGTCTCTACATGACATATCTGAAAATAATCGTTTAGGATTTATTTTGCCCTACAGCGGATTACATCATTTATTATTCGAATACCTGGATGAACCGATCATTTTTACCTCGGCAAATATGCCGAATCATCCAATTACAACACAAAAATCAGAACAATTTGTTCCTCATGTTTTGGATTATAATCGTGAAATAGTAAATCAATCTGATGATTCAATTATGAAAGTAGTAGCAAACTCACCATTGTTGATTAGACGGAGTAGGGGATTTGTCCCAGTTGAAATTCCTATTCCACCAGACTATCAAACATTCAGTGGGGATATATTAGCTATGGGAGCAGAGATGAAGAGCGCATTTTGTCTTAAGCGAGGTAATACACTGTTACTGTCTCCAGAGATGGGAAATACAGCCTATGAAGAAAACTTTAATAACTACAAAAATGCACTGGATGATTTTTTGCGATTTACCGGGGCAAAACCGGAGGTTATTTTGTGTGATGCAAACCCGAATTATAACACGCACAAATATGCGCATAAAATTGTAGAGACGCGATTCATCGCGTCTCAATGTGAAACCATCCAGCATCATCTATCTCACATTTTTTCCGTAGCGATCGAACATGATTTAACAAATTTTATCGGAATCGCAGCTGACGGAACAGGATATGGACTAGATGGCAAAGTCTGGGGTGGAGAAGTTTTTCATAATAACAAACGAATTGGAAAGCTGGAAAATCAAACCCTGGTGGGAGGGGATATGGCAAATAAAGAACCAATTCGGATGCTGGTTGGTATTTTATCAAAATTTTTAGGTAAAAAAGAGATTGTTGAGTTATTACCGAGACTTGAATCAACGCAAATTGACAGTTATATTCAGCAAAAGAACCAGAACTTCAACTGCATTGAATCCTCAAGTTGCGGACGAATATTGGATTGCGTGGCAATATTGCTGGGATGTGTTGATTATAATAGTTATGAAGGACGAGGAGTTATGTGTTTGGAACAATTATCAATTCACAGTGATCAAGTATCATTTGAAGATGAAATTTCTCCAATTATTCGACAGGAAAATACGTTATCAGTTTTGCAGACAACGAATCTATTTGAATACGTGGTAAAGCATTTGAAAAATGTTCCAAAAAGAGAACTGGCAACCATTGCTCAGCTGTACTTGGCTCAAGGTTTTTATAAAATAGCTAATAAAAACCATCCAGATCTTCCAATCATCTGGGGAGGAGGATGTGCATATAATCAGGTTATGACATCGTATCTAATCAAAAAAGGCACTTATGTTAACGAAGTCGTCGCTTCAGGGGACGGGGGTTTGGCATTGGGACAGGTTGGACATTTTCTTTGGGAGAAGCTGCAGTGTCGTAAACAATAGACATTCCCATCTCTTTGAATCTGGTAACCATGATGCTAAGGAATTTTTGAGTCAATTTCTTTCTTTCTTTTTCGTATGGATTTGCTTCATTCTCAGTAATAAGCCTATTTGCATCTGCATCATGTGCCATTTTTTGTTCGTATTCTAGTTTCTTTTTACTAGACATCCTTAGATAAGATTTCAGATCTCCAATAACTGATCTATGATCAAAACATATTAACTCGATATCATTGCGTGGGTCACAAGTTTGGAGTGCAGTCTGGTTACATGTGAGAGCGGCTTGAGCTCTAATCGTTCTATTTGCTACTCGTGCTTTTAATTCTTCTTGAGATAGATTTTTTCGATTAGCTCTTTCTCTTGCAGATAATTCTTTCCAGAAATCGAGGTGTTTTTGTCCGAAAACACTTTTAAGTTTTGCTCGAAAGCAGTTAATATCTGATTTAGACCTGCTTTCTTTTTTGCAGGTTGTCAATAATCTTGTGCTTTCCTGGACCATTCTTTGAAGTTCGTCTATTTCTTTTTGTATTCGATTTTTTGGATAAAATTCCTTGTGAAGTTCTTTTGCATTAGATGGATAGCATTGATCATTAGCAGATGCATCGATATCGCCTCCAAAAATAGATAGGCCTGTTGCTAATAAAATGAGAGGGTTGACGCTAGGTGATTTCATTATTACAAGTTTAGATTACAAGGAAAATGTAAAAAGTCAAATAAAAACCAATAAAAAATTGTGGTAATTACTTCAATGACGTACCAGTAAAAAAAACTAAAGTTGTAGTTTTTGCGATTTTCATGGAC
>CAZQFO010000048.1:0-12079 GCA_964592695.1 uncultured Candidatus Peribacteria bacterium | reverse complement strand
GCCAATTTACAGCATTTACTTGTTGTTTTCATGGTACGGGATTGGAGTAATTACTTCAACCCATTAATTGAAATTAAAACACTTTAATTTATAAATACTTCAGTATATGATTACAAAGACGGAATAATTGATAATCGAACACGAACCAACTTAAACCACTAATTAAATCACTAAAACCTATAATCTAAATTACTCAAAAATCAAATGAAACTCATAACTGTCCCTGGTTCTAAATCTATTTCCAATCGCGCTCTGGTCCTCGCATCATTATCCAATACACCAACTATTCTACATAATCTATTGGAATGCGATGATATTCGATTTTTACGCAACGCATTGAGCAATTTTGGTGTACAATTTGAAAACCTGAAAAATAATACCTGGAAAGTCATCCCTCCCGAAAAACTGTACGGAAATAATACCGATAATTTCATTGGAAATGGTGGCACTCCGGCTCGATTTTTAACAGCCCTATCCACCATTATCGAAGGCAGTTTCATGCTCCATGGAGTAGATCGAATGCACGAACGCCCTTTTAGCGATCTCTTTGAATCAATAAAAAAACTTGGAGTAAAAATTGAACACTTGGGGCAACGAGAATTCTTACCTGCTAAGTTCACAAAAGATAAACTAAAACCGAATCATGAATCACAAATCACAATCTCCGGAACTATTTCTTCTCAGTTCGTTTCAGGTCTTCTTTTGGCAGCTTCCAAGATCCCCACAGGTCTCACCATCGAAATAATTGAAGATATCCCTTCTATTCCTTATGTCAAAATGACTGTGGAAATGTTAAAAATTTGGGGGATCAACGTAACAACAGAGAATGATTTTAAGCGATTCGTGGTACAACCATCACCAAATGGATTCAGTGGTCCAGATGAATACACCATCCCTGCAGACTGTAGCTCTGCCAGCTATCCGATCATTTATTCAATTCTAGCACGTAAATCTATAACTATTACAAACTTCAGCACTCCAACGCTACAAGGAGACGAACAATTTCTGGAAGTTGCAAAAATCGCCGGAGCGAAAATCATACAAAATAAAAACACTGTAACAATCCAACCTCCAGAAAAAATAAAGTCCCTTGGAAAAATTGATTTTAGTACGATGCCAGATGTATCCATGAGTGGAATGGTACTGGCAGCTTTTGCCGATGGTGAATCCTACTTCACTGGCCTCGAAAGCTTGAGAATAAAAGAATGTGACCGTGTGTTTGCTATGGCAGAAGGCCTCCAAAAAATCGGATTTGAAGTGCAAATCATAGGGGATGAATTAAAAATATTTGGAAATTCAAAAGAGGAAATCCAAAACTCAAAATTCGAAATTTTCTCCTTTGATGATCACCGAATCGCTATGGTATTTGGAATTGTTCGTGAAATACTCAATTCTAAATTCGAAATCAGTAATCCCAAATGTGTAACAAAATCCTGGCCTGAATTTTGGACAGAGCTAGCCGACTGGGAAAATAAATTACGTCCCGTATCCGCAATCATTCTCGAAGATCGAAAAATAAAGACAAAAAAAAGATTTCTGATAGTCCAAAAACCACGCAAGGATCACGCCTGGCAATTTCCTCAAGGAGGAGTAGACCCAGAAGAAACTGATATCGAGGCCGCGAAAAGAGAATTGTATGAAGAATGTGGCAATAATTTGCGAGTAAAAATCCTAAACAAAAATCCGGTTGGTATTTATAAATATCTATTTCCCGATGATTTCAAAAGACATGATGCAAATATTATCGGAGCCAAGGTTACTTTTTTTCAAGCAGAATATATTGATGGAGAAGTAGAAATAGATGATAAAGAAATTGTGAAATATAAATGGGTAGAAGAGGCAAACCTATCAGAATATTTTGAAGCAGAGTATTTAGATCAGATTCGAAATTTCATAAAAAGATAGTAAATCAAAACATTTTGTGTATTAATTATCTTGAATTGTCTCAAAATAATTTGACTTATGTGTAAACATTGCTATAAAAAAAACATGAATCAACTAGAACTAATAGAAATAAAGCCATATTCAGAAATCCTCGAAAATCTATTCCTAGAAAAAGGCTTAGAAAACTGTAGAGAAAAAGCCTATCTGATGTATACATGTGACTACGGTACGATCACTATTTCCCGACACCCACTAGATAAAATTCAAACAAAGACAGATGAAATATTATTTGGATATGCAATCATTGTCCGATCACCCGAAACCGGAAAAATTGTTAAATCATACAGCATAAACACAATTTTTGATAACGAGGAAAAAGAATTGAAAGAACTAACAAGAACAAATAACAACGAATCTCCTTTTTCATTAGACCAAATTTTAAATGCACATGCTCCAAATGCAAGAATTACTACAAATGAACATACCATTACTAATTTTATAAGCAGTGTAGCAAGTAGACAACCATCAAATAACGAAAATGAAGATCATTCAATATCTCCATTAAGACTATTATGCCAAACAGTTACATCGATTCGTAATGGTGTTACGCAAGTTGTACAAACTCATTAATTCTTCACATACACATAAACCGTTTTTTTCTTAACTTTAACTGATTCCACCGGTTTCAGATCTTTCATCTGGAAAACATTCGAAATGACCTTCGTTCCCTCTTTTAATTCGTTCCATTTTTGATCGTAAAATTTTTGCATGACGGTTTCCAGAAGATAACAAAAAATCACGTCAGCATCAGATAGATCTGTTTTAAAAAAGTTCTCACATCGAAACTCAACTTTCTTTTTGTGAAATAAATTCCGAATTTTTCCCCACCAGATCAACGGTCTCATTCTTTCGACACCAATGCATCGGTCTGTTTTTTGCGAAGCAAAAAATAAGATCTTCCCATCTCCGCATCCCAGATCATACACTACTTGTCCTTGCTGAATGTTAGCAATCTCGACCATTCTCTGTGCCACTCTAGTCTTGGATCGAACAAATGGAGTGCGAAGCAGGATCGCGCCTACGGATAGGTAAATATATACCCCGAAAAGGAAGAGGAAAAAAAGGCAGATGAGGATCAAGAGAAAGTGATTCATATACTACACAAACACAAAAAAATTATCTACAGTGTAAATGAAAAATGAAAATTGATAAATGATAATTCGAGTACTTCACTGTCAGTTGATCATCCCTTGAACTAGATATTTCTCTAATCCAAAATGCAAATCCACTTTTATTTCCTACCGCTTCTCATCACCAACCATCCCAACACTCCAGCTCCAATCCCAAACACTACCCACAATAAAAAATCCATATTCTCGGTAAATCGCCCCTCTTCTTTATCACAGTCATCGCCTTCTCCATCTTTATCAGAATCTTTTTGATCAGGATTGTGAGCAAAAGGGCAATTGTCTTCATGGGAATATATTTTATCCAAATCTGGATCTTCGCAAACATCCCCTCTGCCATTATTATCTACATCCTTGTTTGCAGTGTCTTTCACTCTCGGACATAGATCATTTACATCATGAACTCCGTCTTCATCATAATCAGGATTAAACTTCGGATTTTGCAGAGAATGGACTAATGGAAAAACCGGAGTCTCTTCATCTGAAACCAATGGCTGTTTCTTTTCCGGAATAAATTTATCTTTTATCCCAAAATGTGCACCTGAGTACAGAGTATACTTTTTCCCTTCCTCTGCAAAGAATATGATTTCATCTTTTTGAGTGGATTCTTCTTGTCCTAAAATCCGAATTTCATTAATTCGAAAAAAATGAGGAGTTGCATAAGCAATCTCTAATCCATTCACACTAATAGCCGGAAAATCCAAATGCCATCTAAATTTTATTTTATCCAATACCGGTAAATATTCCCCATCACCAAAATCAGCAAAAACACTCAATTTTTTCGGTGGAATAATACCATCATCCATGGCAACAAAAATCCCTGAAATCTCTGTTTTTTGGGGAAATACCAATTTTACTTTTTTATCACCTTTTTGAGTTGGATGAAATGTAAACTTGGTATTGCGGTTCCCATCTACTAAAGATTCTTGGATTCCTTCAAATGTAGAGGAAACCTCTTTTACGGTCAACGATTGTTTTTTGACCTTCTCATATTTTGTAATCCAACGATGAGAAATTATATCTCCATCTTCATTTAACAACACTGTTTTGGCTCCGTGATATTCCGATGTCTGATATCTTACAACTTTTGGCGTAGTGATTCCGGATACTTCAATATTGGTCTTTTTTTCAAAACGAGAAAAGTCAGGATCCTCTTCGTCGGCTGCAAATGCAAGCAACGGAAAACAAAAAGCGATAATAGTTGTCGTATATCTCATTATTTTTTTTGAGTAAATTTTTGATATAAAAATGAAGTAGACAATAAAGCAATTCCTAAAACCAAAAATGCAATAAACCGAACCCAAATTTCCCATTCCCAAACATCTACAAGGTACAATTTGGAAATAATAAAGCAAAAAATTCCAATTCCAAAATACCGAAAATGAGGCCACGCTCTTTTGAACCCAAATCCTAGTAATACCCCCCCCCACAAAATCCATGCCAAAGTACGAATCGGCTCATCGAGAAACTCTGCTCCATAGTTAAACACACTAATAGTGGATACAGCTAATACCAATTTAGTTGCATTTTTTCTTATCTCTTTTGATATGAAATATGTTTTGTCATGAATAAAAAAACAAGAAAGCACTACAAAATTTCCTATTAGCACTAAATTTAACGCTAATAAAGAAACATACCATAAATTATCATCATGAGACAATTCCCATGAAATTTTATTCCACAATACTACATTAATTATAAGTAATACAATTCCTCCTGATATTTGGGATAAAATTGATTTTGACCGGACAAATGAATAGGCTAATCCTCCACCCCAAATTACTGGAACCATAAAAACGGCAAAATCTAATGTCTCAGGAAGCAAGTTTCCCCATTCGTTAAAACTCCAATTAAAAATATGACCTGAAACCACAAATGTGGCTATTCCTCCCCATATTTTTTCCCATTTTTTTTCTGGTCGGCCAACGGAATACAGAAGAGCAGGAACCAAAGCCAACATAGCCACTGTATTTTCAGAAAAACTATCAATTTCAAGGCATTCAAAACTAGCGACCACAAGAGCTAGGCGCCCAAAAAATCCTATAAAACCATCCCTTACCTTACTTCCAGCAAAACAAAATAATACGCCTTCTCCAACAAGCATCATAGTCAGGACAAATTGACTTTGTCCTCCCATTTCCCATATCGTTGCAAATAAAATCGAAAGTAACGTGGCAGAAACACAGATTTTTTGGAAGAGAAATAAATGCCTGGATTTGAGGAATTCTGATAGTCCAAAAAATAAGAATCCCTGAGCCAAAACAAAGAATCCGAAATGTCCCCATTCTTGCTGATCAAAAATGGAATACCCCAAACCATTTACTGTAAAAATAGAAACGACAAACAATAGTATTTCATAAACACTTTTATCATTCATTTTTAATGCCGTTGTTTGTACAACTTTTTCTCGCAAACTTCGAATAATCCCTCCACTTCCCAATAACAAATGAAGTCCATATATAAATGCTAAAAATAATAATGGTGATTCCTTTAATAAGCCCTGATCAAAGATCCCAATTTCAAATCCGATAATCCCAAGAAAAAGAACCCATACGATTTCAGACCAGTTTTTTTGCGTGGAAACAATAAACCCTGCCACACTCAAAACCGATAAATAACTCAAAAGCCCAATTGCATTTGGTTCCGGAGACTGAACCAAAATCGGAGCCAAAAGCCCCCCCAGAATTGAAAAATTCCCAAGTACTCTCGAGTCATATCTAAGCGCTAATAGTATTCCGGCCCCTATCTCAATCACGTACGCAACAAAACTCTGATCTGGGGATAAAAAATTATAAAAATCTCGAGCAATAAACGTAACAATGAGTAAACTTGCAATTCCTCCTGAAGAAATAAGCGTAAAAAATTTGGGATATTTACCTTTCATCAATTCTCCAGTTACCAATAATCCGAGACCAAATAAGATCCCAAGAGCTATTCGCCCCTTTGGACCGATTAAGCCATTGGAAAATGCCCATGTGGCAAAAAAGCCAACCGCGATAACAATAGACAGTATTCCCAATATTGAGAAAAATTTTCGCCCCAAAAAGTCCTCCAATTTAAATGATTCTTTTTCCTTTAAAGTGATAGATTGCCCCTTTTTTTTAGTAGTATTTTCAGAATCCTCCCAAGGTTGAAAATCTATTTCCTTTTTACCCTCTTCAATTTTTTTTGTAGTCTTTGTTTTTTCACTAAAATTCAATGAAATACTCTTTTTCTTATTTTTTAAAGCCTGCTCTATCGTGATAATCCGTTCTTGAATATTATAAATCCAAATAATTAATCCAATGAGTCCGAGAAAAAGAAATAACATGTTTTTATGTTTATATTATAAATTCATAATAATGGAAAATTTTTTATAAATCAAAAAAATCAGTATCCATTGTGAAATGATAATAATTTGGCATATTCATAGGTTTTATGATATGATTTGTGCAGTATTATATCAATATTCTTAAATGACTTGGAATTAAAAAACAGTTAGATTGGGATCTTATTTTGTTACAAAGCCTTTTATATCAGATATGAAAAAACCCAGATTTTGGATGAATCGAAGATGAGGACTATTATAATGTAGATTTGGATGATTGTATTTCAAATGAGGAGATGATGGCAGCACTTAATAATAAAAAGGATGAAAAAAAATCAAAATAACTACGCTTTCATCGATAGCCAAAATCTGAATCTGGGGATTCGAGAATGTGGGTGGAAGTTGAATTTTAAAGAATTTCGAAAATTTTTGGCTGATAAATATCGAGTACAAAAAGCCTATTTGTTTTTGGGGTATATCAAAGAAAATGAAGTAATGTATGATTCTTTACGAAGATCCGGTTATAAATTGATATTTCGTTCAACTCTAGAAGATATAGAAGGATTGGTAAAAGGGAATTGTGATGCAGAATTGGTTTTGCATTGCATGATTCAGTTTTCGAATTTTGATAAGGCGATAATTGTAAGTGGTGATGGAGATTTTCATTGTTTGATTGAGTATTTACTTGAGCAAAAAAAATTATTAAAAATAGGAATTCCCAATAAGAAAGGTTACTCTGCTTTATTAAAAAAATTTTCTGATCACTTTTTATGGATTTCCAGGTACAAGAAACGGTTGGAATATAAGAAAAAAGGAGCCATAAGCTCCTGATCTCTTGGTGGACATAGTGATTATGGACAAACACATAACCGTAGACCACCATCGTGATTAATGCTTACATTATACTTGTAGAATAGAAAAATGCAACTAAGAATCACTTGATTTTATAAAAATGCTCCATGAAACCCTATCGGCTCTCGGCTTAAATGAAAAAGAGATAGAAATCTATCTCGCATCTCTCACACTTGGCACAAGTGTTGCTTCTGTGCTAGCTAATCGCACGAAGATCACACGGTCAACAGAGCAGTACACGTGTCAGCAGCTCGTGAAAAAAGGGTTGATGACGGTGGTGGAGAAAGGGAATACGTTCCTTTATACACCGGAGTCTCCGGACAAGCTCCTTTATTTCATTGATCAAGAGCGAGAGGTGCTCGATAATCGGGAAGATCAGGTCAATCGGATCATTGGGGATTTGAAGAGTCGGATGAATCCGCATAGTGTGTTGCCGAAGGTGCGGTTTTATGAGGGAGAAGAGGCTACTGCTCAGGCATACAAAAGTTGTGTTGATCATATATCGGAAAATTCCGAGATATTGGGGTATGCAAAACCATTGCAGGATCTGGACTCAATCCCAGAGTTGCGCGAGGCCATAAAAACCCATGAATCTATCTACAAAAAACGAAATGTAGTTACAAAATAGATAATGTCTTATTCTAAAAAATCTTTTGAGTATAAAAAAACACTGGAGGCTCAGGGTGGAGAAGTGCGATTTGTTCCAGAAAAAGAATTGGGGGGCACCCTAATGAGACAATGATTTTTGATGACGTAATTTTTACAATTTCATTAGATCCAAAGAGAGTTTTTGCCTATGAAGTGCGAAGTAAAGATTTAGCAGATGTGCAGAGATCTGTATTTGAACTAGCTTGGAAACAAGCTAAGAGAGAGGACAAGGAAATCTGTAAATAAATAGATTTAAAAAAAGTTTCAAAATGGATAGGTTATTACCTCCTTCTAATCATTTTTTCATATTCTCGATGTGTGCCAATCCAGCACCAATAAATGATATTCGCTCTTCGAATTCCAAGAGCTCTGTAATTTAATCCAACACGAACAGAATATGTATTTGTATCTAAATCGACGCACTTAAAGTACAAACTGCTATGAAAAGGATCCAGTTTCCATTTTTGGTAGCAGGCGTATGCTGAAATTCTTATCTTTTTGGGAAGATGAGAAAAAAACTTCCAGAAATCGTCTGTAGCTATGGAAATCATTTTATTAGGTGTGAAGGATCAAGGTCTGAAACTCTTCCTTCAGCTATGTCAGCATCTACCTGGGCTGCCATTTTTTCAAAAAAAGGTTTTGATCGGGGATCATTCATCAAACCGTCCCATTCTGCTTCCTCCTCTTTTGTGGAAGGTTGTGCAAAGTGCAGAAATTCAAGTAAAAACTCTGCTATTTGATCCTGTTCTGCTTTTGGGAGACTGGACAATGCCGAAACTTCATCAATAGCTTTTTGTAGTAACTGTGTCATGATCAAATATTAAGCTTTGTGATTTTTTGTGTCAAGTAACGATTTTTGCAGACAATACAGTTTTTTCAAAAATTTGATTAAAAAAAATAACACTTTATTATTGATTCGTTCATAAAATTTTCACATGTCATCTATCACCAAATCCAAATCTCCAACAGTCACCCTGCATCTAAATTCAGAATTAAATAATCAATTAAACGATATTGCATTAGAACTTAATAAGACACGGGTAGATATAATAACCGATGCTATTCAGCAATTTATCGATGTGCAGACATGGCAAACAAAATCAACAAAAGCAGCTATTCAGCAGGCGGATGAAGGAGGGGATTTTGTGTCTCATGAAAAAGTTGAGGCTTGGCTGGATACATGGGGAACAAAAGAAGAAATTGCTCCTCCAAAGGTCGCATAATTTATTGCATGAATGAAAATAAAATGGTTGATAAAAGCCGTACATGATTTGTCATATATTCGTGCTTATATTCATTTGGATAATCCTGATGCAGCCAATGCTGTTGCTAAAAAAATTAAGGAAGTGGTGAATAAATTAAAAAATTCTCCAGATATTGGTCGTTTAGGGCGTGTTAGAAATACTCGTGAATTAGTTGTTTCCAAAACACCATACATTTTCATTATCGAGTCCATCATGATTGTGTAGAAATTTTACGGATATATCATTCGGCAAGGAAATGGGATAACTTATAAACGTGCTAAATTATACGATTCAAGCCGCTAATTTTTCGGTTTCAGATTGAGCCAATCTATTCTCCTCAAACAAGCAATAATATCGTTGTTTTTCTTTTTTATTTTCAGGATCAGGAACAAATCTGGTAAGAACTAAATCTTGCTTCTTTTCGCAATTAGCAAGGATTTTGAATATGGTTCCATGTGGTCCACTGTCTGCAGCAATATCTCGAGTATGGTCGAGATTATTGTATTCTACCACACAGCCTTTGAAACCATTATGTCCATTTATTTTAATATCTTGAAGCTCATTTAAAGAAAGATTTGAAAGGCTTGCTCTAATCTCATCAGCATCTAAATTTTTTCCTACGTATTGATCATTTTGCTCGCGAATGAGTTTCCGGCATTTGAGGTAATTATGTGTATATTTTACGGTTCCATATGCGACAAATCTTTAATATCTTTAATATAAACCTTGCCTTTCTGCATTTTTTGACGTATAATACTTCGATATGGATATAGCTAAATTTCGGAGGCGAATACAAACCACAATCCTCTTAATCGAAGAGCAAAAAGCATATCTTTTCACACAAGCCAAAACATACACTCCTGAAACCAGAAAACAGATAATCGAAGTTCTCAACAAACACGAAAAGAACCTGTCTGATAAGAACGATGAAATATTGCAAATAATACAAAAGGAACGATCATTAGAAGCTCAAAAATATGCAAGTGTCGGAGACACTGTTCACGAGCAGGAGGTGGAACAAGCGCTAAAAGAAGTGAATGCCGATCTGAAAAAAATTGAAACAAAAGAAATACAGGGATTGCAAAAAACAAAACCACAAATCAAACCCCAAAAAAAGAATTCAAAGATTTTCAACAAAACAATCATATCGCTACTCATTCTCATCATTATGATGTTGATTTTCTTTGCGATAAAATCAAACGAAAGTCGTGACAAAGTCCATATGGACGACTCTAAACCGAGTTCTAAACCAAAGTTAAAACCAAACCTGAAATAATGCCATTCTCGGAGTCCGGAAACGAAAGAAACGAAAACGTCCCAAAAACGGAAGCAGAACGTATATCCGAAAAACTGGCCAAGCAGATTCCAAAACTGAAAGGTCATCCGGAATTTGAAAAAGCCATATATGAAGAAAGCCAGTTATCCATAAACGAAATTGCAAATATTACAGGCAAACCACTTCCAGGCATGAGTCCAAAACAAGCGGTGAAAGCTATGCAATCGAAAGAACCAAAAAAGAAATCATTATCTCCACATGAGAGTATCCAGGAAACTGTCAGAAACACGAATCAAATACCAGAAAGATCAAAGAAAAACGTTGATCTCGAGATCCATGAAGATCTGCCAACAGAAGCAACTGCCGATGCAAGGTACACACAAAAACTAAACGCTCTCAACGAAACCACTGTGGGAAAATATATAGTTTCTGATTTACCGGAAGTAGTTTCCGGAAGATATTTAAAACCGCCGGATGATGTCAAAAACGACAGTGCCGTACGTTCTATCAGCAGAGAACTGACCAATGCCACGATGTCTATGGGAGCAAATGTTCTTATTGCCGGAGAAGAAGGTATGAAAGGAATTGGAAGATTAGGAAAGGCAGTTGGAAAAGAAATGCTGCATCCATGGGAGCTAATGGTGAAAGCCGGAAAAGTGACAATGAATCCAATCGATTCAACTAAGAAAGCTGGTAAAGCCATTGCCAATTTTGGAAATACATTAGCCGAGGATACGAAGTCAGCCTGGAGAAATTCCCCACCAGCCGGAAGAGGAGGCGCGGCATTGGCAATGGCGGTAAGAACTGTAACTGGAGCGCACGCATTGAAAGCGAGTAAACTCGGACAGATTTCTAGATCAGTGACAGATAAAAAAGTCCCCAAAATAGCTGATATGCCATCAAAACCAAAATCTGTTTCAACCGTATCCAGCAAACCTCAATCAGCATTAAACAAAGCCGCTACAGCCACAATAAACACAGCGAATCTGTCGAGATTGACGAATAGCGGAGATGAGAATTTGCCAACAGAATCTAACAAATTGTTTCCGATGACGATGAAGGAAGGACAAACTAAAAATTTTCCAGATGAAATGTGGACAACAACACTCAATTCGTGGAAGGAGTACAGAAAATTATCAGAAGAACAAGTGGTATTGTTAAGAGCTGAGCCAGTCAGTACTTTTGCAATCAAATCAGAGAATGGAAGTGATGTTTCTTTTTATTTCCCAGAAAAGTATCAGGAACAAATGGAAGCACTGAAAGGTAGCATTTCTGCCGTAGAAACAGAACTTCAAGAATATGTTAGATCTCATTTTCCTGAATATACTGATGCCGTAAAAAATCCGAACAAAAATCCAGCGAAGATAATATTTGCTGAAGGATTGGGAAAAGAAGCGCACAAAACAAGACAGGATCTGGTCATGATGGATACACAGGAGTTGAGCAATGATAAGCGAGGAGAACTGATGGAAAAATATATTCATGAACGCACGCATCAGATATTACATTATTATTTGAGTGATTCAGTTGGTAGTACGCAACACATGGGATTGATGGAAGGGATTGCAAATGTAATGCCGGAAATCATGTATATACTAAACCGCCTTTGAAATTTTAAATAATTGATATATACTTTGGTTAGTATTTACTAAACAAATAAAAAAATGGAATGGAGAAAAAT
>CAZQFO010000047.1:0-12176 GCA_964592695.1 uncultured Candidatus Peribacteria bacterium | reverse complement strand
GAATTCCTGACAAAATAGGTTTGTAAAATTTCTCACTTTTCAGAGGGGACTCAACTTTGAAGTTTTCAATTTCAAAAAAGGTATCAATGATGCATTCCTGTAATTTTTGTATGGAAGGGCGGAGTATAATTTCCTTACATACGGAGGATGTATGAGAAGCTGGAAAAGCTCTTTTTTGTTGAAGCAACACAATAGCAGTGCATTCTAAATCGGATCTATCACCACAAAGGTAATACGCAAGCAGGGATTCAAGATTTTTGAATTTTTGTGTCTCTTCAATGATGTACTTGGCGTTTCGGGCAGTGCTTTGAGCATATCCCGCCTCCAAAGCCGAAATTAATTTTTGTTTTCCTCGTACGATACCTTCCAAATATTTCACTGTTTTTAGAGAGCGAAATATCCGACCTTTTCCTACATTTTCTGAGAGGGTGATTTTTTTGTTTTGCCTTTTCATGAGAGGGATTATAGTGTTTTAGGGTGAGGAGAAAAAAATATAGGATGCCTACCAAAAGAGTAGGGCGATTTTGGTTGAAAAATCCAATCTCTCAACGATCACATCTTAGACTATAAGCCATCCATCTTCAAATTAATTACACGTACTTTGTGTTTCAAGGCTTGTAGGAAAAAAGTGCTGTTTTTTGTGTTTTATTTTTTAGCTGCCCAATATCGACTGTAGGCGTTTTCTATGTCTTTTGAGGCGGCTAGTAGTCCTTTTGATACTTTACTGAGGCCTTTTCCGCTGAATACTATGGTTGTGTGGAGCATGGGTTCTTTCATGCGTATGTTCACGAATATCAAGGGCTTATCACAAAAGTCTATTTCTGCTTTTACTTCGAAGATGAGGCCTTCGGCTTTGATTTCGGGCAATACAATGGCAGAAGGCTTTTTCATGCGGTTCTGAAATTTAATACCCAAAAAATGTAGCAGTTCGTCACCTGTCTGTCAATGTTTTTGCATGTAAAATTTTTTCTATGCACAAACAACACAAACTTTTCGGACTCAAAGATGCCTATCAATTTTTGGCAATGAGCGACGGTCATTTTTGTCGGCTTGTAAAGGAGTACGATATTCCTTTTTCGAAGGTTTCTAAGGGGAGAATTTTCTTTGAAGAGGATTTGAATATTTTGAAGAAGGCGCAATCAACCAAAGAAGAACCCAAATTTTCTTCCTTATCGGAGCAGTGTCATGTTTTGGGATTCAGAGCTGCGGGGAAGTTTGTGGGAGTGTCTCATTCTCGTTTTTTTGTGTTGATCAAAAATTATGATATTCCTTTTCAGAAGACCTCATGTGGGAAGGTGTTTTTTGAAGAGGATTTGAGGGGGTTTATGGAGTCGGAGGAGCGGGTAGGAAAAATGAAGCATGCCAGAACCTGAATTTATGTGTAAGAAGTGCTTGTGATTCTTTGTTGTTTTGAAAGTTGCATGGTTTGATTACTTGTATCCGGAATGTATAGCGAGGGATTTGAGTTATCGTTTCGTGGATCGTTTTCTATAATATCTCCCAATGTTGCTCGCGGTGTTGTGTTAAACAAGTTATCATAAAAAGTGTCTCCGTATTTGGAACGGTATTCTGAATATCCATATTGACCATACTCAGATTCGCCAGTAAATATAGGTTTAATGACGTCTTCTTTATCGCAGAGTAAGTAAAATTTTCTAATGAAATTAGCACTGTAACAACTCCCATTTACAAAAATATCTCTTTTTTCGGGAGAACTTTGTTCGGCTCCAAATTTTTTTTGCCGCTGATTGTAAGCTTGAAATAAATCTTCCACAGTTATTTTTATTGTTTTTCCAGTTTCAACTATTTTATTTTTATCGACCACAGCTTGTCCATCAGATAAATAAAGAGCATCGGGGCCTCCGTGACCTTCAAACACAAAAGTAAAAGGTGTTTTTGCAGTTTTTATTTGTTCTAGGATTTTATTTTTAGTTCTTTTTAAAGATTCAAGATTATTCTGAGGTCTTAAGACTTCCCCTATTTTTCCGCCGTCCTTCCTGATTCGATCAACTAATGCTTGTTTTCCAAATCTATTTAAATCTCCAAACTTATCAGATTTTTTTTGTTCAGAGTGGGCGGCTAATACAACATTTCTTCCTGAAAAAATAGGGACATTTTTGTAGCGCTTTCTCATTTTTAAGATATTTTTAATTTCAGCTTTTACGTTTGTTTCATTTACTTCTTTTTTTTGAAAGTATAGATTTCTTGCGATCATAGATTGCCAATAAACATTCCACTCTTTGTTTGAATATTGTTTTTCTTTTTCTACGAATAAACTTTTAAACAATTCCCAAAGAGAGTCTCCTTTTTGTGGATAGACAGGAAGCCAGCTAGGATTAACTTTTGCAATATTACGAAGTGCTGGGTCTTCCAAGGCCTTGTTGATTTTAGTTGCGAATTCATATTTAGTTTCATAGTCCTTCAATTGGCGAGAAAGTAGCACCTTCACAAGAAGCTCATTATCCTTTCGCATTTTAGTAGATAAAACAAGATTATTTTTCATTAAAGAGGGAATATTTTTTATTTCAGAATCATTTTTCAGATAACGTTCAACAGTCTCAAGATCATTATAATATGCGGCTTCAATAAGAATATCGGAAGACCATGGAGTATGTTTATATTTTTTATACATACTAAAACAGTCATTGGATTTTTTTTGTGCTAATTTCATGAAAATTTCTCGTCCTTTCGGATAATTAGCAATTATGTCTGTATGAAAATAAAACGGGGCATTGTTTGGATCTTTATCAAGCCATTCAAAAAGAAACTTTTGAGCTATTTCAGGTGATAATTTAGGAATTTCTTTATCAAAAAAATCCATCCAGCTTTTGTCACATTTGACCCAAAGAGCTTTGAGCTTTTGGTCAACGGTTTCTGGACTCAATGAGGAAGCTTTTAGGACTGCTAAGTCTTTTCTAGATTCGGCTAAGCAGATCTCTATCTCAGCCGAACAAGAAGTTGTTTCTGGTTGTTTAATTGTTAGTTTTTCGCCACTCATATGATTTTTAAATTAATGAAATCATTACATTATATCAAAAAAACATAATTAAATCAAATCCAGAAAATTGCTGGAGCCACGAATTTACCAGCCTGAAATCAATATCTTGAAATCTAAGCAATCAACTCAAAAACCCTCGGAACAAACTCCGTAATTCTATCCCACCGCTTCAAGTCACGAATAGCCGAGTTCCACCGGTGCGCGCCATGTGCTGCCTTCATGGGACTTATGTTAGTCAGGTGGAGTGTGGGAAACGAAATATTAGCGTTTTGGCTTTGATGAAGATTGCTCGAGTTTTGGAGGTTGATTTGAGGGAGTTGGTGGGAACGTTGGGCGAAAATTTTTAAGAATTTCTTAGCAGTTCTCTTTTTTTTGCTATTTTATTTGAGTTTTTTCCAGTAGGAGGCTATAATATAAGCATTAAACTATGGAAAGGAAACTCAGTAGGGTGCGTCCCTATCGAGGGTCTTTTCTTATACGAGTGTAAACACTTGGATGATCCAGATAGGTGAGCGAAACATTATGCCTTCTTAAAAAGTAAGAGCAGTGATCTCTATTGGGAGCTACAATTCTGGGGTTAATCTTTTTTCGTTTCCAAAAATCAATCAAGCAGGAAAAATCCCCATCCCCAGAAACCAAAACCCCACATTTGCATTTCTCTTCATAAGCTTCTTCAATAGATTTAGCGACAATTTCAGCATCTACGTTCCCTTTGATTTCGCCATCTTCATTGATAAAAGTATGCTTAAAAACGATGGAGTAGCCACATTTTTCTAAAAAATTGTACAAAGATTTATGGGCGGGAATTTCCCCAAGAAAGATATAAACGGTTTCTGGGCGATATTTATCATCCAGATATTTGTAAAATTTAGCATAATCTATACCTCCTAACGGTTTAGTTCCTTGATGCAGATTTGCTCCGTCAATGTAGATTCTGGTTTTTGGCTTTAGCATTTTGAGGCGTATCGAGGCTTATTTTTTCTAATATAGGTATGTAGGCCTTCTCCTTTTTCAGCAAGTTCTTGCATGCGTTGAATAACGGCTTCTCCGGCACTCATTTCGGTATAAGTATAGTGTTTCCAGTACCCAGTAGCAAAGTGAACAATGATGTGTTTATCGCCTATTTCGTAGTGGATGATGTTGGAGTTTCGGTCGAGGTTTTTGTAGGGGATCATGGGGTTGGCTTTATTCATGGATTTTTCTTTAGACCGTATTTTCTGCGATTTATCACTACATGCCCACTACATAGATATTTCCTTTTAAACAAAGGGATAATGGGGTGTTTCTTTTTTAAGAAAAAGATTTCACTACATGATTATTATGCCCAAATAGGAATATATTCTTTTGGTTTCTCAGATTCTTTTATATAGTTATTTTTAATAGAAGCTCTAATAATGGCTGATGCTGTTGGATAATTTTTTTCACCAATTCCCAATCTCTTCCTCAATGTAGCATTCGTCATTCTGGAGTTTTCTACATATTTTAAGACACAATGTTGATAACATGCTCTTACTTTATCATTAAGAGTCATGTCTTTTAGAGCTTTATGAGAAAAAAGTGTAACCTTGGTAAAGTTTTCATATTTTTCAAAAGTTGGAGCCGGTAGTTGATATAACTCTATATTAATCAATGCACGATCAACTCCAGTCCCACCTTCCTCTCAAACACCAATTTGCCTCATAAATGACGCAAGATCTTCATTTCTGGATCGTGGAGGGTGATCAATGAACCTATCAGTATCAATAAGAGGTTCTCCCGTATTTGTAATTTCAATTCTATTATCAAAAATTTCAACGGTTGGACCTGCGCCAGAAAGAGATAGAGCTTGATGTATTAAAGCATTTGCAACAAATTCACGAATAGCAACTTCTGGGTACATTTTTACCTCTTTTCTTAACGAGTTAGAAATCTCTTCATTTGAAGGCAATTTGTCATTTATGTATTCCAATAAATTTTCAAAAGAAATGGCATACCCTAAATTCTCCTCTTGTTCTTTTACTCTTTCTGCTTTTGAGTTTCCATTGTACAAAATAACACGAACAGCTTTTCTTTTTATACTTGGAAAGTTTTGAAGATTTTTAGCAAAAAGCACCGCTCCAAGATTTGTAATATCAAAATTGTTTTCAAAATTACTTCGTACAAGTCCATGTTGTACCATTTTTTCTACAAACTTTGATGTTTCGGAAGGAAGTTCTTGCTTGGTGAGTGAAAAATATTTTGCATAATCCAAAAGATCTAATACTTCTGAAACCCGGAGGTTTTCTTTGACAATTCCTTTCTCAAAACAGTTTCTATTGATATTATTCCAGATTTTCCGCTCTTTATCGGCATGATCCTTTAATGGGGGAGTTGCTGATCCTATTCTGATATAGGCAGTATTTAAAAATTCGATTGGCTGATCAATTGCAGGTGGAATTTCAAAAAGAATAATATTTTTTTCTTGAAAATTGATGTTATAGATTTGAAAGTTTATTCGTGGGTTTAGCCTCTGATTAAGCCAAAATTCGTAAAGATCATTTCCAACTTTTTCTTTTTTAGGATCAAAAGTAGTTCCTACTATTTTATGTGTTTCATTTTCTATGCCAAAAACAAGATATGCTTTCTTTGTTTCGTGTAAATTAGCAGCATTTGCAAGAGCAGAAATCCTTTTGCCAATCTCATCCTTATTAGAATTATTTTTTTTGAATTCAACGGTTTCTATTTCATGTGGTAATGAAATAAGATTTTCGATAAGTTTGTGAAGTTCAACGGTATTCATGTTTTTAATAATTTAGAAAAGGATTTTTATTTTCATAGGTTAAACCTTAATATTTCACGAAGTGAAATTTTCTTGAATAAAAAAAGTGCATATTTCGCATAAATATGCGATAATTTTGGTTGCAAATACTAAAATTAATATGCACTTTTTACATGCAAGAAACAGAAACACATTCGTTTAATTTCTCCAACAAAATCGAGCTCAATTTTGAGGGTGGAGAACTCACTTCTGATACGGGCCTACTGCTGTTTCATGAGTTTTGTGAGCATTTTGGAGTGTTGGGGCTTTTAAAAGATCTGCTCCCAGAAAATCGTGACGGAACATTCGAGCACGAAAAACCAGAAATTTTGTATCAGGAGCTTATCAGAATTATGGGAGGTTATCCAACAAATAATGCCGCAAAAGATCTTCAGTTTGATCCCGTCTTTCGAGAAATACACGGAAAAATAGCATCAGCATCGACTTGTACGAGACTAGAGAAGACCTTTGATATCAATGATCTCAAGAATCTCCAACGCCTTCAAACCAAACTCATGGATCACGCCTATTCCATAGAAAAGCCGGAAGAAGTATGGCTAGACCTCGACACAACCTACGATCCGGCTTCCTCAAACATGGAAGGGGCCACCTATAACACGCATTATGGAACAACAGGATTTTCGCCTCTTATTTGTACCGATGGAAAAACAGGCGATCTAATAAAGGCTCATCTCCGCTCAGGAAATACACACTGCTCCAAAAAAGTGGTTCCATTTATGCATCCGCTTCTGAGGCGATATAAATCTCTGAAAATAAAGGTCAAAAGTCGTATGGACAGCGCTTTTGCTACTCCCAAAATTTATAAACTCTACGAACAACAAAACGCTTTGTACTACATCAAATTAAAACGAAACGCTGTATTACAACGATTGGCCGATGACTTAGTGCCTACGGAAAATTACATAACCCGAGAGGAGCTCTTTGTTGAAGGCCGATACAAAGCTGGATCATGGGATAAAGAACGACGAGCACTGTTCCATATTCATTGGCCAGAAGGTAAATTCTTCCCTGAATATGCCGCGATTGTTACGAATGATGAACTTCTCGCACCAGAGAATGGTATCAAATTCTATCGAGGACTAGCCAAAATGGAGAAAGATATTGAGGAGTCCAAAAACGGCTTTTCCTCTGATCACCTGAGTCATAAATCGTTTGTGAGTAACATCGTCCAATTTCAGATCTTTATTTTGGCCCATTTGATTGTAAACCTCTTTCGAAGGTTTACTTTCCCAGAAGACAAAAAAAAATCGACTATCACTACTATTCGCCTCAATCTCCAGAAAATCGCTGCAAAAGTAGTAAAAAACAGTCGAAAACTAATTTTTAAATGTGCCTCAAGTTGTCCGTATAGAGAATTGTTTCTCACTGTACTGAGGAATATTCAGGCGCTTCCTCGGTTTGGGTAGCGCCCAATACTCAAGTGCCTGTAATGGTCTCCTTCTTGCGGGATGGTTGCTTGAGTCAAAATACAAAATCCACGTTTTGCGGGGAGGGGGAGGTGTATTTCTTGCGTAAAACGCTCATAATATTTTGTGATTTGCGCAACTTGCGGAGATTGTTTTTTGTTTCACGTTGATAATATAAAATATTTAGGTTAAAGATAATAGACACTGAAATCCCAATAATAGCCACAAGTGTAGTAATGACCCATTTCCAATGGTTTCCCAAAAAATGTTTTATTAGTGATGTAAATCCTTGAGATTTCTTGGATTTTTCTAAAATTTCAAGTAGAAGCTTATAAATATTTTCAACCCTCTCTAAATAAGATAAAAACTGATTGCTCATTCCCGAACCCTTTTCTCCTTCTTTAGGAATTTTTGCCTTTTTTAGTTTTTTTATAGAAGGTCTTAATACTTTTTTAAAATATTTAATATTATGACTGAGGAAAGAATCAAATGTCGGATAAAGGGTTACATCCTGCCAATATCCACCACAAGTATCTGAGAAACTAAGAATGATGTCCTCTAATTCAGCAAGAAGAAATACAAGCGGATGATTATGATCAAGCTCTTTTCTATCTCTTCTTATGGAGTTTCCAAGATCTTTAATCTGCGAAGCAAATCCATCTAATGTATGACTGATTTTCAACTCCTCAGTAGTAAAATCGGGTCTTTTGCTTTTTATTAATGAACTTGCTGTTTGAATCTGCATATTGAACTTAAATTAAGAAAAAAAATATTATTAGGATCCATTCTGCGTTATTTTCTCCGTGTCAGAAAACTCTGCAAACTTAGCTTTCATTGAGGGATTTCCTCGTGTTAATCTCTTTATAGTCAAATTTTCCGCTTTATTATTAGCAATTCTTAGATTGTCTTCAGATCGCAGCAGTTCACGTACGGGGGTCGGAGAAAGAGGTGTTGCCACCAAATTTTCCTTCCCACACTTGTGATTACATTTTCGTTATTTTAAAATGGAAGTCAATGTGTCAACGAGGAAAATTTGGACTCGTAGTGGCTCATTTTAAGATTCTTAATTTGCCAATGGTGTCTAAATACGTGATAAAAAATACACACACAATCTCACCTTATTATCATGCCACGCAGAAGATCCATTCAAGACATCCCGAAGATCAAGAATACCAATCTGGTTGAGTATGTTATCTATGCACGAAAAAGCACCGAGGATGATGAAAAACAAAAAGAATCCATTCCTCAGCAACTGGAACAATGTTTTCGTTTTGCCGAAAATAATGATTTACTCCTCAAACCAAGACCAGCAGATTTTCCACCAGATGAAGAACTTATTCGGCAAATAGAGGCGGCTTTTGTGGGAGATACTCAGAAGCGGCAGGAGATCAGAAATAAATACATCGAGTGCTTTGTTATTGGGGAGGTACGAAGTGCTAAAATTCCAGGAAAAAGAGAAAAATGGATGACGCTCGTAAATCTAGCCAAGATTGGCAAGATCAATGGTTTACTCGGCTATGCGCCTGATCGTTTCGCTCGAAACCTTCAAGAAGGAGGCGAAGTGATTCAGCTCGCCGATGATCGAACGGTTGACCTTAAATTTACCAGCTTTGCATTTGAGAATAATGCCTCTGGACACATGATGTTGGGAATATTTTTTGTGTTTGCCGAACACTACTCAAAAAAGCTTTCCGAGGATTCACTCCGAGGAACAAAACAGAAATCTTTAGAGGGGAAACGATGTGGAGCAAGGAAGCTTGGCTATATTTCAGATGATGAGGACTATTTTGTCCCACACTATAAAAACTTTCCGCTCCTGCAAAAAGCCTTTAAACGAAAAATTTACGATGAGTGGGGTGATGAAATGATCGCGGACGAGATGAACAAAGACGGTTGGGAAGACAAAAGCCCGATCACTAACAAAAGAATGAGTCAGATGAGGCTTTGGGATGATACATTTTTTTACGGAATTTGGGTGAGAGATTTTCGGGATGGGGAAGAGCTAAAAATTGATCTGCGAAATAGAGACTGTGGTTTTCAGCCTATAATTACCGAAGAAGAATTTTTCCTCCTCCAAGAAAAATTAGTCGAGCGAAACAGACAATCCAGAAAACGAAGAAAATCGCTGAAAACCAAACGGCTAGACTGTATTACCCCATTGCCAAACGGAATACTCGTAAATGAAAAGGGCGAAAAGATGAATTTCACTCTGCCAAACCCCAAAAGATTTGAAAAGAAATTAGAGCTTCTGCAAAAAAAGAATCCAGAGACTACACTGGCAGATGTAGTCGAGACTCATCAAATCAAATTCAAGACCAATAAAAAGGATTCAGAAGCGACGAATAGCATGAATTTTGATCTGGTGGATGACTTTCTCGGCCAATACTTCAAACGCTTCAAGATTACCGAAGAACTCAAACAAGCCTACCTTTACGCTCTACATCAAGAGGTGGATAAAGAATTTGCAGAAGAAGATAAAAAGAAAAAGAGAATTGAGCTGTTGAAAAACCGTAACCAAGCCCAAAAAAGAGCCTTTCTCAAAAAAACTGATTTCGGTCAAAATCTGAATGCACAAGACAAAATACTTTGGGAGAGAGAAAGAGAAATGTTTGAATCTAGGGAGCGAGGGTTACATGAAGAAGAAGCCCAAATTTCGAATGAAGTCCGAGATGAGATCTTGGAACACACGGCTTTTTTTGAACTGCTTTCCGCCTTACCCAGACTATGGAAGCGGGCAGACTATGTTCGAAAAAGGAAAATTTGTGAAATATTGGTTTCGAACATCATCCTAAATAGCGGAAAACCGCATAAGGTAGCGATAAATCCGATATTCAAGGAATGCTTTAACGATTTGGTTGCGGGGGGAGGATTCGAACCTCCGACCTACGGGTTATGAGCCCGTCGAGCTACCGCTGCTCTACCCCGCGTTGTGGTGCACGAGAGAGGACTTGAACCTCCACGGGAATAATTTCCCACTAGCCCCTCAAGCTAGCGCGTCTACCAATTCCGCCACTCGTGCGTCGTCGCTAGAAGACTACGTGTATTCTGTTTTGTTATACAAAACTTCTTTCCCCCATCTCCGCTTTTCTCAGAATTCAATCTAATCGTGCTAAATTCGGAACTTAAAACTCATTATTCCTCTAGCACCCCAAAAATAAGCCACGTGATTGTAGTTCCTCTGTTTATTTTGTCAAAGCTTTCTGTTTTTTACTACGAATCCTGCTTCACCCCCGGATTATTTGTCGGATAAACTTTAGCTAGAGATTTTAATATTTTTAAATATTCCTGAGCCTGCTCAAATGAAGGATCAAGCTTAACCACCTGATGAAATGTTTTTTGTGCTTTTTCATATTGAGTTGAATTCATGTAACACACTCCTAAATCACAAAGAATATTTGGATCATTTGGATTTAGTGCTACTGATCGCTCCAATACTGCAATCCCCTGTGATTTTCTATTGGCGTTATAAAATGACCATCCCAAACATCGTAAAATCTCAGGATGATTTGGAAACATTTGATCTGCCTTTTCTAATTCCTTGACCGATTTATCCCATTTTTCTTCGAGAGACAAGAGAAAACCCATTAGATAGTGAGCATTCGCGGATTCTGGGTTTATTTTCAACGCTTGTCTAAGTGCTTTTTCTGCTTTTTTTAATTCTCTAATAGAAAGATAATTGTCTCCAATTTCCTCATAAGCTTCAGTGCAATTTGGCTCAGAAACAATAACTTTTTGAAGTAGTTCAATCGCTTCATTGAACTTCCCTTCAAACTTAAGATCCTCAGCTTGCTCGAGCATCTCAAGAATATAATCATCGTACTGAGGCATGTCTTGTTTCATTTTATATCAAAAGATTATTGGGTTCTGTGAATGATATCACAAAAAAGATAATTTTTCAAGCGATTTTGTCAAAAAATTCACGAAGATTGTTTCCAATCTTATGGTTCTCGTTTTTTAGAGCATAATACAAAGTTGCTTTTAGAAATCCTAGCTTGTCTCCAGTATCAAATCTCTGTCCTTCTAAAATTCTTCCTTGCAACGCTCCATCTTGCCCTAAATAATCTATAAAAGCGTTTGATAATCTTATTTCTCCATCTTCCCCCGGATTTGTTTTCTCCAGTACTTTAAACACTTCTGGTGTTAAAATAAATTTCCCAACAATTCCTAAATCAGAAGGAGCAGTTTCAATAGAAGGTTTTTCTACAATACTATTTATCATTCCTGAATTTTTTTCTTTTTCATCCCACTCCACGATTCCATATTTATTCACTTCTGTTTTCAAAACTCGATCCAATAGTACGACTGGATTTTTGGTCTGTTCATAAATCTCGATCAACTGCTGAGTAGCATTTATCCCTGATGGATTATCAACAATATCATCTCCAAAAAGCACTACTACTGGCTCATTTTCACCTATCAAGTCCCTCGCCCTCAAGATAGCATGTCCATCTCCCAATGGCTGAGATTGTCTCACATAAATGAAATTAGCCAGATTTGAAATTTTATTAATCATCTCCAGCTCCTTTTCTTTGCCTTTCCCTTTGAGGGCTTGCTCCAACTCAAAGTTTGCATCAAAATGATCTTCAATAGCTCTTTTCCCTCGCCCTGTAACAATGATAATATCTTCTATCCCTGCCTCCACTGCTTCTTCCACTATAAACTGGATTGCCGGCATATCAAAAATCGGCAACATTTCCTTTGGTTGAGCCTTCGTAGCGGGAAGGAACCGTGTACCAAATCCGGCAACAGGAAGAATAGCTTTTTTAATTTTCATGGTCCAAGTGAAGTGTAATAGTTGAATTTTTTTTGGCAAGAATCGACACGGTAAAGTTCGCACACACTAATATCTTCCCCTCAAGAACGTTTGATCAATCTATAAGTAAGATATCCGCAAACTAGACGGTTTTCTCTCAACTTTATAGGGTTCTGAAAAAAAATAAAATACCCAGGTTTGATAGGATTTTTGCTTCGTATT
>CAZQFO010000046.1:0-12202 GCA_964592695.1 uncultured Candidatus Peribacteria bacterium | reverse complement strand
CGACAATCGGCCATGGCATCGTAAGATTACATTGATTTTTTGGGGGGATACGAAACAATTATATTTTAAATAAGTCGTAAAAAAAAGCGAGATCAAATCTCGCTTTCAAATTTATATATTACAATATCAGCCGATTAATCTTTGGATTTTTTATCCTTATCCTCTGATTTTTTAAACCATCCTTTCATTTTTCCAGTAAAACCTTTTTTTGTGTTTTCCTTTTTTCCCTTTTTTTTCTTATCTTTGCCCTTATCTTTGTTTTTATCCTCGTCTTTATCTTTGTCTTTATCACCAAATTTAAACATGTCTTTCATTTTATCTGAAATGGCATCTTTTTTCTCCTTTAGATACTTCTTTTTGAATTTTTCAGTAACAAATTTTGAAGCTTTAGACCCCTTGATTTTTTTTAATGCTTTTGCATTTTTCAGCTTTGAAACTGATTTCGGCATTTTCATTTTTTTCATTTTTGGCATTTTCATTTTGTATTGGAAAATTAAATTATTAGACCATTATAGCACACTTATATTAAAAAATCAAGAAATAAATATCATATCGGTTGTTTTTTTAGGAAAAAAGAGATAAATTTAGGATATAAAAGTATTTGAGTTTGTCTTAGTTTGATGTTTTGTGAAGTAAATGAATGCAATTTGTATTCTCCCCCTAGCAGGGGGAGCGAGAGGGAAGGATAAAATTTCCAAAATAAATTCAAATTAAAGGAATATTATTCATCCCTCACGGTCGTCTAACTCTAAAAGCAAAATAAACTATGGGATTGATTTATTGCCGATTCACGAGGTTGAAGCGAGCATAGCGAGCGAGACCTCGGGAAAATCGGCATTATTCCGAAGATCTTACTTTATAGGTAGAACCTCCATTATTGAGGAATCACTGTTGAGACAACACAGTTCTCCGGTCTTGCCCCCTGCAAGGGGGGAAATGCGCTTCCCCTCAAGGGCATTTGCTCCCTTCGTCTCACCCCTTTGTAAGAGGTGAGAAATATATTGAACAGGGAGAGAAAATAATAAAAAATAGAAACATGTATAAAAAATTTCAAAATAAATATATAAATAAACTAAAACGCTATTTGGCAATTAGTCTTATTTCGACTATTTGTATTCCCATATTTCAGGCACCAGCATTCGCATTTTTAGATAATATTAATTTCCTTAAAGATTCGCAAAAAGTAATATCGACTACCCCCGACGCAGTGAATACGAGACTTGTAGCAGTACTGGTGAGTGACGAGCTGATGGAGCATCGAGATCTCATGAGTAAGATCACTCGATATAGCCAGGATGTACAAAAATCTTTAGGCACAAAAGTCGTCCAGATTCCCATCCCACAGGATACATCCCCACTGGAAATCCAAGAAGGGTTATCTCATTTATACCACTCGGGATTGGAGTCTGATGGGTTATCTCAATTGATCGGTACAGTATTTGTGGGGAACATCCCATTACCCATAGTAGAAAAAGGAGGCAACCTCTGGCCCTCGGTTTTTCCATACGTGGATCTAGAAAACTCAGTCTATCAGTGGGATCCCAAAAAAGAACGCTTTGCATACGATATGGGAATAGATCAACCGGAAATATGGCACGGAGTGATCAGATCCGGAGCAGATAGTATGCGAGCAAAAGTTCAAGAACTAGAAAAATACTTCGATCAAAATCACAACGTACACGAAGGCAACGAAACGTTTTCCAAAAAAGTCTTTTATGGAGATATCTTTCGGCACTCAAAAACCACATCCGAACCAGAATTTTTTGCATACAAACAGTGGATCAAGTACATGGAAGAAATCTTTTATTATCGATTTACAAAGCATTTCTTGAGGCAAATAGAGCGAGAGGAAGCTGAGCACAGTGATGATCTAAATAATATAATTCATGGTGAAAATGAATCAGGTATTGGCGTGCAGGATATTATGTCAAAACCAATTTCAGAAAATTATCTAAAGCGTTATCAAGCGGCCTATAAAAATTGGCTATCAAGGATAAATACCAGGATAGGATCGGCCGGTCGATGGGAACCACCAGAAATCGATACACTCATGTCACTGGTAAGTCGCAAAGATGAAGCATCGGCAGTTTTGCTAAAGACCGTAAATGATGCCCTAGAAGAAAAGCTGATCAATGCACTGAAAGCAAAAAATGTAGCCGCAGATATATTGGTATCGACGACTCAGGAAGTTTTTACTTGTCATACGGATTCGACAACCGGAGAGCTGATTCGCGACCCAAAAATAGAACCTCTGTATTGGAATGGAGTAAAAAGAGCTGAGATGGACGTCGAAGATTGCACCTTGTCACGGGGGGCACAGCGTACTGATAAATATCCTTTTGCACAGATGGTAGAAGCAAATCGGACACTAAATTTGGGAAGTGCTTCACACGGGTGTGTCCCATTGGAAGCAGATGTAAATTCAAAAGTATATGCCGATGATTACGAAGGGTGTTGTAGTGTGAATCTAAAAGGGGAATATAATGACAAGTATCAGCGGTGTTTTCCCGGTTCGAGATGGTATGATTCCCCGAGTTGTGGAGAGGACGGGGAGGGGATAGGGAGCATCGGAGTGAGCTATATGTCTATCGATAACCTCGGACCGGATAAGCTGTACCCGGAGTCCGGTCCGGCCTGGCACCATGGAGCGGAATTACCGGTGTTTGATATTACAGGCACAAGAGAATATGATTATCCGCAGGGGGCGAGAGGATGTTTTCCCATAAAAGAAGATGCCGGAGATACGGATTCATTGATGAGTGCAAGTATCGGAAGCAACACATTTTCTTCCCTGTTTATCCATGATGAGCCACGGATAGAAACTATCCAAAAACAAGTAGAGTCTCATTTGCCAAAGTCCCTTCCGGTAGATGATCCTCGGGGTTTTTCATTTTATGATCGAAGTGATCGATTCCAAAGACTTCCGTTTTTTAACCTATTTGATTTCCGACTATGGGGCAATGATGTCGTTACCCGAGAAGAATTAAAGGCATTAATCAAAAGAAAAACGGTCGAAAATATTGAGCGTATAAACCCCCTTTCGGCAGGGGGAGTGATTGATACGCAAACGCTAAATAAAGTCATAGAATCAGTCGGATGGGACAAAATACTCGATGCATTGTTTTGGATCGACCGAGACGCAGAATACAAAAACAAGACCGTTTTCGAAAAAATGATGTCCGAAAAAGATGAATATGAATCTTTTTTTTACGATACGCAAACCGACGGATATGAAATCCTACAAATAGTAGCAGAAGGAGATCCGTTTGCAGGTCCCGAGATGATGTTTACCCCACAAAAAGATGAAATCTATGATGATGAAGAATATTTTACCGTGCTCAATGAAGTCGCTAATTTTAAATATGAATCAGATAAATATATGCCGAAATTCATAGGAAAAGATTTTATAAAAGATGTTTTGGGAGTAACCCCACGTCCGGATCCGGCATCAGTTAAAAATAGTACAGATGCGATGGTCGACTGGTTGTCTGATTTTTCCGATCGCGGAACAAACTATGTAGATCTCGGACCAAATGCAGTAAAAAAAAATAAAGGCGGAGGTTCGGGAAGTGGTTCGGGGGGTGGAGGAGGAAGCGGGGGAGGAGGGGCTTCTATATCTCCAAATCATGGAGCCATCGGTGCCCAAAACAGGATGCCACATAGAGTAGTCATGTCACCAAGTGAGATTCGAGTATCAAAAGATGATTTTAATCCTATCCCCATAGAAGTGGCACTGGCGGATAGATCCGGGCGGCTCGTATCGACGGATTTTCAATCGCCTATTACACTGAATTTTTCCGGATCAAAAGAAAATATTTTTCAGATCCTCCCCGCACAAACGGTTCCGGCACAAGGCGGGAAAGCAAATTTTTTCCTGGTACCAAAAGGTACTCCATACGGAGATAAATTCCTGATTCAAGCGAGTGCTGCGGGGATAAATTCTGTCCCGATTCCGGTCCAGCTAACAAACCACAAGCTGAGACTTGCTAACCAGCTCACACAACCAATCGTAAAATCTCAGACCGGGATGATCCTTGCCGCCAAAGTCCAAAATACACAGGGCGATATAGTCACGGGATTGGACGGTTCCATAATAGAGTTTGCATCTCAGTGGGGGAGTTTTCAGGGGGGAAACCAAGCTATCATCCGGGACGGAGTAGCTCGGATCCGGTTCTTTCCCGGAAAAAAAGCAGGAAAAGCAACTATAACCGCAAAAGATCAAAACGGAAATCTCCCGTTTGCATCTATGGAGTTTAATATTTTACCAGACAAACCGGCGTATATTCACGTAAATGCTCCGACAAATTATTTTGTACGGGGTACCGGATATGTCCCCGTCACTGCCCAGATTCGTGATCAATACGGAAACGATATCGAGCGAATAAATCATTTTTTTGACTGGAAGCACAAAGGACTGGATATAAAAGACCACGCTTCACTAGATGCTGTAACCACCCAAAAAGGGATTCAACAGAGTCTGTCACAGGGATCAGCTCAGATTTTTATTCGTCCTGATTTGCGAGCGGATACCGCTACACTAGAAGTATCCTCTGACAGTTTGCCGAGAGGGGCAGGAGCCAAATTTGAAGTGGAGATATTGGACTTTGGGGTACTGGATATCGATATAGCCCAAAAAAATGCCATAGCCGGTACCATGGATATGATAAAAGGAACCGTATCGGTCAAAACAGAATCCGGAGAAATAATCGATTACAATGGATCTGTACAATTGATCAAAAATAACCCGGATATCGGATATCTTCCAGAATCTGTTTTTCTCCAAAACGGAGTTGGAACATTTGAATTTTTACCAGGATTTATGGCCGGATATCTACAAGTACAGATGTATGCCCCTGGGTTTAAGGCCGGAAGCTTTGATTTTGAAGTATTACCCGGGGCTCCAAAAAAAATAGCACTTAATACAAATGAACACTTCATAAACATGGAAGGAGCCAATGAATTAGCGGTCAAAGTAGCGGTAAATGATGTCTATGGAAACCAAGTAAAACACCTAGATCGTCAAATATCGTTCCGAGTTTCTGAGGCCACAAGGGATTTATTGAAACTAGAAAAAGGAACCCTCCATCTAAAAAAAGGAGAGGGGACATTACACGTATTTGGAAAAGGAGAAGGCGGAAAAGCACACCTGATAGCAGAGGCAAATGGACTCGTCCCGGATGCGATCGAGATCAATATTGGAAATCATTTTCGATCACTCTCTTCTTTATCTCCCAAGGCACTATTGGCTATCATAATGGGATTTGGGGCAGGGGATCAGCACGATGCGGAGAGCTTTGCCAACCAATTTTTGTTTGTGGGCAAAACACAAGCCGTAGCAACAGAGATATCCAAACCCACACCCAAATATCGATATGGATCAATCAATCATGATGGAACTCTGATGGGGAAAATAAAATCCCGATTTCTCTATGGTGATTTTCCGAGGATTAATATAATATCCGATGATACAGATGAATCCTTGATTTCAGAAGTATTACTAAACTATGATGACAATCCAGAGGTGTTTTTGCGGGACACCGGACATTTATTTGACGAGGATACCGATCCGGGGATCTACATACTTACAAATTCAAAAATAAGTCCCAAAATAGAGAAAAAATATGGAGAGGTTTTCTTCGAAGGCATACCAATATTTTCTGTAAAAAGAAAGGGAGGAATGATTCGGTATTCTGCAGATTTGGATCTGCGGGCTACAGATAATCTACTGCAATGGGATTTGTTTTTTGAAGAAAGTCGTTTGGGGCAGATTGTTTATCATATTTCATCAGACGAGATACGAGCAGAAGACACCTATGATGTAGATGACGAAAGAGTAATCCAACTGATAAATAAACCAGAAGTCCATATAGAGGAGATCTACACGGGACACAGTACAAACGGACGCAAAGGAATAGCAATAATTTCAAATGAAAAAACAGAATTAACACATCGAAAACTAGGAAGTTCTCAGGTATCGATCAACCATGCACTGCAGTCAGAAGAAGTCGGATGGACACGAGCCTGGAAACCCGGACCACTGATCTCAGCCGGAAACGCCATAGGGGATGCCGTGAAATCAGCAAGTGGTGATAGCTTTATCCTGCTGGGAGACCCATCCCTATCAATTCGCGAAAAGAATCAAGCCGTAAAATCCGGATTTACAAAAGACATAGGAACACCTCTCTGGAGAAGTCCCATGACACCTATCGAGCAGATCCTCTCAGGAGATATAAACAATGACGGAAACACAGACCTCATGATCCTATCCGGAGACAAACTCTATGCCCAATATCAAGCCGATAATCCAGAGCTGGCTGATCTGGACGAGGATGCAAAATTTCCAAATGATCTATCCCGATATAATTTCCGAGATATGGGACCGATATTAAGCTTCGGATCGGGGGTCAAATCCATACTAACCATAGACAATGATAATGACGGATTTACAGACCTGATTGTCCTGGACCAAAAAGGAACACCATACTTCTACAAAAATATAAACGGCACCTACCAGATACAGGATCTAGATATCGATATAGCCGCAAAGATAGTAAGCCTGCGACCGGGAAGATTTGACGGAGACAGGCGTATCGATTTATCGATTGTGGACGAAAATAACAATTTGTACATTGCCCTGGCTAAATCAGAAGGATTTGGACATCCTCTGTTTTTAGACAATTTCGCCCCGAATTTTCAAAAAGTAAAAGAAGTATATCCGCCTGCCCAGCGATCAGAAAATGATCAAGAAACACTACGATACCTAAAGAAAATACGAATTTCATACACGGACATGGTAGATGACCTGCAGGGGGAAGAAAAAACCGTAGAACAAAATCCCTATCCGATAAAAAACAAATCAAATAGACCTGCTCAAGAGGGCGTGCATCCATTTGTCCAGATATATGAAAATGGAAGATTTGAGTCAAAAATCACGGTAGATCAGATAGGTAACGAATCCACTCAAAAAAAAGCAAAACCAAAAACCGAAATACTAGCAAAATTAGAACTGAAGACCAATATAGATATCAATAAATTTATTTTTACGATTCCCTATGGTCGACATATGGAATACGTAACAAACTCTCTGCAGTGTACAGGATGCCGTGGCGAAGTCTCCGTCCATCAGACCGCAAGTGCATTGGGACGGATCGGATTTGTGGACAGACTACCCGCCCGCAAAAAAATCGAACTCACATGGAAATACCAGATAACACAGATACCGGAACTGACCTATCACATAGGAGATTTCGAAAACAAAAACGATGATATAGATGATATATTGATCCCCTGGTATGGAGACGATGGAAAAGCACGATTTATAAAATTTCTCTCCTCCAAATTATCAACCGGAAGAGAAAACTGGCAAGCTGCTGCCAGAGCAAATTACACAAAAACCCTAAATCATCAGTGGAAAATTGAACAGATCATGCCCGCAGGAAAAGGGACAACAACACAAGATACACAAAATTCAGCAGAAGCCGACCCCGAAGGAGACAAAATCCCAAATTCATTTGATCTCCATCCAAAAGTAAAAGACACTCCGGCAGAAGGAGCCCTCAAACAAGCCAAAAAAAACATAGATGAACACGTAGAAAAATTAGCATGGGACATAACTACCATCCGATATAATTATCAGTGTGGAGGGGGAGAATGTTTTGAAAAAGGTAACTATGCTGTTGATGCCAGAGCCCCAAATGCTCCCGGATTAATAAAAGCATATCATCCAGTATGGCCCTCCCCAAAAGGAAAAGATATCGGAGTAGCCTGTCACTGGTATGATTGTGTACATTGGACCTGTTCGTGTTGTTATCGGCATTATGCAGTACCTATAACCAATGGGAAATATGCAGATGTTCATTGTTATGGGGCATTCCAAACATACTGGCCTCCAGATCCCCAATGGCTTCCAAATTGTGATGTTGTGGAAGGATCCCCTTATTTTAACCATCATATCTGCCCATACAAGAGTGCCTATACTCCTGGAGTACTGGCAAATGCAGAATCCATGTCATCAGGGAGCGATGGATCAGCAGTAAGTGCCGGAGGAGCTACAGACAAAAATGGATTATTTTATATGGATGTGGATCCAGAACGAAATATCCAAATTCCAGATGTGGATCTGACCACCAGATGGTTCCAGAGACAGATGAGGGAGATCGGAAACAAAGCCTCTCTGTACTCACTTTCGATTCAGATGCCGGCTATACAGCGAGAGCTAGAACCACAATCCGATTCATCACATTTCTTGGATTCTCAGACCGGGACGGTGGAGTCGGTATATGCAGCATTATCTCAGATTCCATTTTTGCAGATAGAGACGGAGGATATAGAGATTCCGGTGCCTTCTTTTTCGAACAAAGAAATGTCAGAAATGAAATCTGATTTCAAATCATGGCAAAAAAAAATCCAGCAAAATCCAAATATAAAAGAGAGCGTAAAGCAAAACCTGATCTCCACCACAGAGGACAATATAAAATCCGTAGAAGGACACAAAAAAGCCGCCGTAGATAAGCTCCTCAATATCCGAACCAATCAGGCAAAAATGATTTCCAAAATCATAGAAATGACGGATACCCTTTCCAAATTTTTGGATTCGTGGCTGACGGTCGTGGAGGTTGGATTACATGAATGGCGACTACAAAAAGAAGCATGGAACCAAATTCTCCATCTCATGCAGAGAGTTCCTGATGAATGGGTGGATTTTACGCTCAAATGTCGAACCTGTGTCGTGGACAGAGGTACTCTTTTGCCCTGGATATTGGGAGAGGTACCTCAGTTTAATGTTAACTGGGCATTTTTTCCAGTGGTTCGATTTGCAAGAGAAAAGGACATCAAGTTGGATTTCTCAAACATCGGAGGCCTTATGAAATTTACCATCCCAAATCCAATCGTAACCCCTATGGATTTGACTTCTCTAAAATTTCCCGATGCAAATGGAGCACTCGATACCATGCCCAAAACCATAAAGGCACCGGAATTACCGGATCTTCCCCTCCCAGAAAATGATCCGGTATTGGCATTGCCACAGCTTCCGACGCTTCCTCCTCCTCCAAATCTACATCATTTGGCCAAAATACCGGAAATGCTCCTGAAGATTTCTGCTATTCCACGATCAAATTTCAGTCATTGGTGCAAAATACGACTGGGAATAATAAAAGTGCCGGAATGGTATGCGAAACCACATACAGAACAACTAATGAACAGAGAAAATCATATCTCTGCAGATTATCAGACAATTTTCGTGCCGAGGACGATCATGCCACATGGGGAGGATTTGATCGCTACATTTATGGATACGGTGTACGAGTTTGATGCTCTGGACAAAGCCGTAGACGCCACCGGGAAAACCATGAAAAAAGGCGTTCAAAATAATATTGCCGGACAAAGGAGAGGAGGGGACTATCAGCCCACATCCATGGCACAAAAAAAAGACATCAAAACTGTCGCCGGAGACGTGGATCCAACCGTACTGGATAATGAACTCAAAAATAAAACCCTTTTTCACGTCACCGCGAAACCTGAGAAGACCCAGCCTATTGATGACACGACAAGTACAAACACCGGAGACGTAAGTGAAAAAGCAAATGAAAAAAGTAAAGTAAAAGGATATTTAGACCGAAAGATAGAGGAATCCAAAGTTTTGCCGCATCATTTGTTTGAGCGATCGTATAGTTTTAATGAAAGCGCAAAACAAATGAAAAATCTGGTAGCCACTGTAAAACCAAAAACAATGCTGCAATACAAAACCAAAGCAGGACTTCTCGCAATGCAAACACAAAAAGAAAAAATATATAATAAACGGCTTCAAAAAAAACTCAGAAGCGGATTTGATTCCCAAAAAGAAAAGCTCAATAATGTACTCAAAGATCTAGAAGCACAAAATCAAGTGCTGTTCGCATATAAAGACTTGCCATCAGATGAGTTTTTAAAACAAGAAGTAGTACAGTCGATCCTCATGCCGGATTCAAAGTTTTTTGCCACCAAAAAAACAAAATCAAACCTCGACAAACTAAAAATGACACTTCCTCGAGATGCCACTACCGGATGGTTGGCGCAAGCGACCACGCCACCTGTGACATCTCCGGATCTACCAGCAGACTCAGACACAGCAGATGACGAATCCACACCAAACGATCTGACGGCAGTAAAACCCGGATTATATTTTTATGATTCGGGGTCAGATGAATCGCTCCTATTAATCGATTTTCCAATGCTAGGAAAAATCTCGCAACTAGTGGCAGACATCGACGATGATGATATCGAAGAAGTCGTTTATTCTATAGGCAATGAATTGTTTATAAAAGAGCGATATGAAACCCAAACCAATGTCGAAATCAGCGAAGAAAAAGTCGAAAAACGGGATTTTGAAGATTTTCAAAAGTGGTATGCCCCAGTAAAAACAATTGCTTCAGGGACATCCGTAGCGAGAACCAATATTGTGTTCGAAAGACCTGATTCTGACATCAATTACTACGAATGGGTGATAACAGATCGTCCGGATTATTTATTTGAATTATCTGTCAATCCGAGAGTGAGAAAATCAAAAATCTGGGACCGACAGGCATTTTTATTACAAGATATTTCTGAAGACAACGAGATATCTCCTGTTTCTGCACAAGTAGTCTCTGTAAAAGGAAATCCGAAATTTTATACACCACGAGTATCTTATCTGCCAAACCAAAAAAGCTGTGAAGATCCGGAAGCCGATTTTCATTATTTTTATTCAAATACAGCGCTAGGAGCATCAAATAAATCCACCATCTACATACGAACCGGATCATCTAGAGAAGGCCCAGATAAACTAAAAAAAATATCCCTCAAATCAGGGGAACAAATCATGATTGATGCTCAAGAAGTCTGTGTAACCAACGGAGAAGTATCATTTGCAGTCCCCGGGAAAACCATGGAATCAACCGTCACAAAAGGTCAGATCATATACCAAAATTCTCGATTTGAGCTTGGACCGGATGACCAAGTACGCTTAAAATTCTTTGACGGTCATCAGACTACTATCTGGGGCGGAGAAAAATATTCACTAAAAATGTTCCCCTACCAAAAAGATTCGATTGCACACTTTTGGGACTTGGATTTGGGGAATTATTATGGATTTTTCCTCGGCAGAAAAGGGAACGACTTTAGTTTTATCCGTCCCAAACTACTTCACGATCCACAACTATCAATGGATAAATCCGCCCCAACCATAAAGATCAAAGGCGGACTCCCCGTAAATGCCATCCTGGGACAAAAAGTACTCGTAGATGCCTCTGAGACTTACGACGATGGAGGTATAGACCACGTGTGGTGGGATCTCAATGTAACCAAAGATACCGACGGTGATGGCGATTTCCTAAATGATCATGATTTTCCAACCGAAAAAAACACACCCGAACCTGAAAAATTACTAAAAGTACGACTTCCCAAAAACAACCAATTAAAAGACTATGAAGTAGTACTTAACATAAAGGATAAAGCCGGAAATAAAACACAAGAGAGAATTGAAATATCAGTAAAATCTCCAGAGCTTGAGATGCACGATGTCTCCGTAGAAATGCAAACCATGAGAGCATCACTATCTGACACGATAGAAGGCGTACCTGTCTGGATCATGAGAGAAAGAGACAAATGGATATCGCCTATTCGAGATGTACCAGTCTATTCTGATGCAAATGGAGAACTAAATATTCTAGATTTAACTACAAAAGGGGGATTACAAATCATTGATTCAAACCTAAAAGTAGTAGGAGTCGAGATTTTGGACACGGGGAGACCAGTGATTTTGGACGACCGGTTTGGGTACACAGTTCACTCAGCTACGACATCTCATCCAGTACTCATAAGAGTGCGAGACAAAAGAAATCAACCAATAGTATACGTAACCTTTGAAGGGAAAGGGACGAAACCAGTTCAAATTACAGTACAAGTAGATCCGGAGCTTGGGGATATCGTACAGGTGAGAGATCGAAATAATTCAGACAAAATTGTAATGAAATCATTTCCAGAGACATCTGTGAAATATGGTTCGGTAGCTATTGTAGACACCCAAAACCATCAGACATTGGGCGTAGTAGATCCAAGAGGAGATATGTACCTAGTCCCGGACTCCGGAATCACCCTGCAGATAAAAAGAGCCCGAACAGCGGAAGACCCGGTGATCTTTGAAATTTTCAAAAACAAGTCTGTGGTAGGGGAGTTATATATCCCG
>CAZQFO010000045.1:4411-12803 GCA_964592695.1 uncultured Candidatus Peribacteria bacterium | reverse complement strand
GATACAACTGGTTCTTCTATTTCTGATACGGGAGCCATAGTCGGTTCTGATACAATTGGTTCTTCTATTTCCACCTCTACTTCTTTAGGAATATCTAATATTGATGCACTTTCAGGTTCCACTTCTTTTGGTGCAGAAGCTAGTTTCTTTTTTTCGCCCTCCATTACCAGTTCATCGTATTTACGTCCCAATAGCCATCTAGAAGCATCATACTTTCCTCCTGCCCCTCCACTACTCCCTCCATTCACCACGGATGTAGGTGAGGATTTTGATCTCATAGAATGAATACATCCTCCATTGGGACACACTTGTAAATACTGATATGGAGGACCTGCAATTGGACGAATATTTGCATTTACAAAAAAGCTTCCAGACTGTGACTGTCCACCAGTTGTAGCACGAACATCTGCATTTGTAACCATGAATCTCTGAGCGGAAACCATCTCTATTGAGCTGATTGATAAGCACATACTCATACATACGAATCCGATTATTTTTCGAAACATCGGGACATTATACCAGAAATAAATTATTTATTCAAGCAAAAAACAGTGTTTTTTGGCTTACTCATGCCAAATAATAGATATTAATAATTTAGTCAATATGTCAATATTATTCAATACCCAAACAAAAAATTTGTATATTTTCCACTTTTTAAATAAAATAAATTAACTGTAAAATGTTAAAAAAATGGCAATAATTTCTTCTGAACAACCTGATGATAAAAATGAACTTTTTTATCATCTTCTAGAATACAATCATAATCAGATTAAATTTTTAGGAGTATTCGTTGCACTATTTTCGGCATATATAATTTGGCAGTCATTTTTGTTATTTATGACTTACGGAACCGAAATGCCAATCTTTGTATATATTTTTATTCTACTTAAGATCTTATCATGTGTGATGGTAGCTGGGGCATGGAAACTAAAAAAATGGGCATTTTATTTAGCCTATTTGATTATCGCATTTCAGATCTGTATCACGATCATAAATAACGATTCTTTCGGGATTGATCTGGTACTGATTATTATTTTTCTTTTTCCGCTCACTCAGCTTAGTAAACAATATGTGCTGGAATAGAAGTTTTTACCATATCCTCCAATCCAAACCTTGGTCTCCAGCCTAATTTCTTTTTTGCTTTTGAAAAACTCGCTCGCAACTCTGGTAAATCTCCGGCTCTACAATCTACAAATTCATGAGGAATGTTTTTTTCAAATATTGATTCAAACGTTTTTACGACTTCTAATACTGAATAACCACTATCTGATCCAAGGTTGAAAATATCATTTGAAGTGTACCCAACAGCAGAAGTGTGAGCCTTTACCAAATCTCTAATATCTACATAATCGCGAATACACGTCCCATCATGAGTATCATAATCATTTCCATATATTCTCAGATGTAACTGTTTTCCTGACATAACTTCTTGAATTATTGGAAACAAATTCGAAGGATCAGGATCCTCATACTCATTTCCAATATCTCCTACTGCATTAAAGTATCGAAACATTATATATCCTAATCCATGTACCTGAGAATACCATCGAATAAGATTTTCGCAGATCAATTTAGTTTCTCCATAATAATTCACTGGCACCGTCGAATGATTCTCAATAAATGGAAGTGTATTTGGAACTCCATACACGGCTGCCGAAGAAGAAAAAATTATTTTTGATGTTTTAGAGTTCACCATACCATCTAAAATGGATATTATCCCTTGTATGTTTTGCGAATATAAAACTGCGTTTTGCATCGAAGCTCCTACATCCTTATGTGCAGCAAAATGCATAACCAAATCAAACTGATTTAATTTCATAATGTGATCAATAGCTATTCGATCCAATACATCTGCCTGAACAAATTGTGCCCTGGAATGAACATATTCTTTTTTGCCACGACTAAGATTATCCACCACGGTCACCATGTGCCCTTTTTCACATAAATCTTGTACACAAGCAGATCCAATATATCCAGCTCCACCAGTAACGAGGATTTTCTTCATTTCTTATTAATTAGTTATCACTGAAAAAAGTATATGAAGTGCGCATCTAAATGATAGTCTTTGCGGACTTAGAAATGGTTTTGTACATTTGTTTGTGTGTATTTTTTACTTCTTGAGCAAATTAATGCACAAACAAAATTACAAGAAAATCATTTGACAAAAAATACCAGAAACAATATTGTCGCACCAGAAAAATAAATCTAAATTTCCGCATTTGTTGTGGATGAAGTGTTTTGAATATTTAGGAATAAAAATCAAATAAACTAGCCAATTTCATCTCAATCTTCATGTCATCTTTGAAAGATTTTCACGCAAAAAATACTCGGAGTGGGATTGGCCACGCCTCCCATTTTTCACGCAAAACATCTTCCAAATCTAACATAAATCTTGAGCGAACTTGATTAGCCTATTTAATTTTTATCCCTTAATTATGTTACACATCTCGGAAAATAGAAAAATGTTTTTTTTCCTCTATCATTTTCATCTCCCCTCATTTCTTTCATTTTTTAATTTTTAATTCTTAATTTTTCATTTTTAACTCCGCATAGCGGTCATGTTCCCTCTTATGAAAAAACTACTCACCATCGGTCTCGGTATTCTCATCCTCGCAACGGCAATAATCTCAAATACAGAAGCTTCACGCGAGGTTTATCAGCGATATATCAATTCACGAAGAACAGAGGATCGCAAAGATCGTCGAATGTCTGATCGCATACATCCTATGAATAACCGTAGTCGCCAACGAAAACATACTAGACAATTTTGGAAACTTCGATCAATTAAAAAATATCCACGATCAACAAACACCGTACGCCCAAAACCGATACCTCGACCAAAAGTAATAATCCAATCCCCCGAACTACTTCGAAGCCCTGCCTATGATATACTCAAGCGAAATGAATACAGACTAAATACTCCCTCAACGTTTAAAAAAGATCATAACGGAATCTACCGAAGCTCAATCTCCAGTCTTTCATTTCAAGTGGTACGAACTCCGGAAAATTATGAATGCAGACAATATTTTAAGTATTGTGCAACTAGTCTGGGAAAAGGATTTAAGAGAATCCAAGAAATTGGAGACGTTACGCAAGATCACAAAATCGTTGCCGTTCCAAAAGGATACGCTAATTATCCAGTCGTAGTAGAACGATTTGAAAGTAACAAATTTGGTCAAGATGTATCTTACTTTGTTTTTAATATTTTGGATGATTCCAATCGATCCGTGGTCAGACTGGAAGCTATTACTCTGAAAAAAAATGAATATGCATCTGCAAAAATTTTGGGAAAAGTGTTTGAGAGTTTGAGGTTGTATTAGGGTTTAACAAAAAAATAAGATACCAGATATGTGAAATTTTTGTCCGAGTTCGAGAAACAAAAGATCAGGAATATTGAAATATGCTAGTCGAAGGGTTTTCCACTTCGACCTTTTTTAATTCACAAACTGCTCCACAAGCTCCTCCGCCCCCCCTACATAAGTTTCCGGAGTCAGCTGTTTTAATCGATCCTTAACTTCAGTGGGTAAATCTACAGAATCAATAAAATCACGAACATCTGATAAACTTAATACCTTTCCTCGAGAAAAAGTCTTTAACTGATCATACGCATCTATGTGTCCATGTACTCGCATCACCGTCTGAACAGCCTCGGTCAAAACCTCAGGTGCATTATTTAATTCTTCTTTAATTCTATTTTCTCTGATCTCTATTTTCCCAAGACCTTTTTGTAGTGATTTCAAACCGAGCAAAAAGTGTCCAAAAACTAATCCAAAATTTCGTTGTAATGTAGAGTCTGTCAGATCCCTCTGCCATCTGGATATCGGTAACTCATCTGCCAAAGTTCGTGCAACACCTCTCGCTAGTTTAAAATTTCCTTCAGCATTTTCGAAATCGATCGGATTTACTTTGTGTGGCATGGTGGACGATCCGGTTTCCCCTGCTACAATTTTTTGTCCAAAATATCCAAGACTTATATATCCCCAAATATCTCGACACAAATCTATGGCAACATTTGAGAATCTACTCATCTCGTTTAAAAATGCTGATTGATCATCATGAGGCTCAATCTGAGTCGTAAGCGGGTTCCAATCTAAATTCAATTCATCTTCAACGAATTTTTGTGACAAAGTAATCCAATCAATATTTGGAAAAGCCACCATATGAGCAGCATATGTCCCCGTCGCTCCATTTATTTTTCCTGAAACCGAAATCAGACTTATCACTTCAAAAATACGATTCATCCGGTTCCAAAACACAGCAAATTCTTTTCCCATTGTAGATGGAGTAGCGGTTTGTCCATGTGTTCTACATAGCATTGGAATAGATTTCCATGTCATTGATTTTGATTTTAGATCTTCTAGTAGTTTAACCAAAGGTTCATTTAGAACGTTTCTTCCTTCTCGAATAATTAATCCATAGCTCAAATTATTAATATCCTCCGAGGTACATGCGAAATGAATCCACGGCCAGTATCTTTTATCTAGTTTTTCTCGTAAATATAACTCAATGGCTTTTACATCATGATTCGTTTGTGATTCAATCTGTTTAATTTGATTAAAAGATGATTCATTATAGTTCAAGAGTACTTCGTCAACCAATGATTTCTCAAGTGGGGGAGCAATACTTTGTTGTCCTAAAAAATAAAGCCATTTGATCTCAACTTGCACTCGAGCTCTAGCTAGTCCAAATTCTGAAAAGTTAGTCGCTATTTCGTTTACTTTTGAAGCATATCGACCATCGAGAGGTGATATCGAAAAATTCATTGTAATGGAATTAGATAATTATATTTTAAGCTTTCTTTTGCACCGTTTTTGATTTCTTTTCTTTTTTTTCGCCCAATTCCGTCACCTCAAAAACTTCAATCGATTCTGATTCTAAAAAAATTTTTACTTTTTGATTCAAAATATCTAACCCAATCACTCTTCCCTTTCCTTTTGGTGTTTCAACAGTTTGACGAAGATGTGGTAGCGATTTTCTCTTTTCTCGATAATGCGGCAATTCGTAGAGGAAACAACATTTAAGTTTCCCACAGACTCCAAGTAATTTATTATTTTCCTTGATCATTATGGCTTGATCTCTCACTGCATCTAGTGGTATCAAATGTAAAAATGTTTTTGATGCACTACAGCAAACTTCTCTTCCACAGACACCAAAACCACCTATAATCTTGGACTTATCCCTAGATCCAACTCGTTCTAAGTGAATTCTCATATTAAATTCTCCAGCTAAATCCTTTAGTAACTGTCGAAAGTCTACCGCCCCATCACAGGTAAAGAAAAATGATACTGTTTTTTCTTTCCATCCTATACGAGAAGCAAAAATTCTCATTTCCAGTTTTAGTATATCAACCATTTTTTTTGCCCTAACTATCCGATCCTTTTCACCCTCTTGTATATGGTTAAAATTTTCTATTTCCGATACAGACAGTTTTTTTTCAATGGTCCAATCTTTTTCACATTTCTTGGAGTCTTCAATTTTGACTTCGCCAATAAACCTCGCCACTAAGACATCTCGATCCTTACGAATCAGTATCATATCTTGAGCTTGAATTTTCTCTTTATCAAAAGAATCTAGTATGACTAAACGATGTCTCAAACTATCTACAGCCACTATTTTTTTCATATGTGGAAGTTTAATTTTTATCGCTTCAAAAGCAAGGGAGTTTATTTCCATAAATATGCTTTCTTCTTGAAATTCTTTGAATTTCAAGCCTTTCCCCTTCTTTTCTTCTCAAAGACCGTGTCATTATAAAAATAAAGCGAGAATCAAAAAAAAGCCCCATCCATAAGTATTGAATGAGGCTTGTTGGTACAAAATGCTTGTGAGACGCGGAGAGAGTCGTTTCTTTTACGAATTTCGAATTTCATCTCACTCACATCTCGTTATTCCTAACGGATATTGTCTAGACCTCTAGATTGGGGAGACGAGGCGGTCAAATGCCTCGTCTCCTTGTCTAAAAGTCTAGCTCCGATGGTAGTCCCACGGAGATGGCGGAGTATAATCCGCCGTCTAAAACACAGCCTTTTTTTCACATCCATGTGAAGGCAAAAGACCATAAGCCTTTTTTCAAGGTTCTCTAGGCCGTCATAAGCGCCAACTGATTGGCAACGGTCTTCAGAACATTCCTTACAAGCGGATTTTCCATGTGCGGTACGAGTGCGTCTACACGCACGAATGCCTGCTCGAAAAGTCCCTTCTTACGAAGCCAAGATTCTGTTCCGTATCTGCAATTTCCTGCTCGGAACGAATCTTCTCTCCAAACGATCGGACAAAAACCCTCCGGACGAAGTTGAGCCAAAAACTCAGACTCCATCTTTTCGATCTCTTTTCGCTTTTTCCATGCAACCAGAGCTTCCTGCACGGCCACCTTTGGACCTTCTCCTTTGAACTGGTAAGAGTAGCCAGAGAAATGGAAGGTTCGGCCGAAGCCAAAAACCAACCATTGCGCACCGTCTTCTGTCCACAGTTTTTCAACTGTTATGCCGTGGATCTTTTGGCCTTCCTTGAGCTCAATCCAACCCCGAACGCCATCCGTGGCATCTGGATGGAGTTCGTGATTAGCCTTTTCCAAGGCCTCACGAATACAAGAAAACTGTCCTGACGAAACCTTTTCCATAGCCCATTTGATAATAGCCATATCAGCATCTTTCAATTCTTTCAATCCTCTGGCTTTGGCCAGTATTTCACAGTCTCTTCCCCTTCTCCATGTTCCGTCCTCCTTTTTTTCAAAATCAAGTGAATTGAGTTTTTTCTTTGAAATAAAGAAGGATATGGTCATAGCAGCCGCCTTGCGGGCAGCTTTTCCGGGGCGATTAACCAAGCCTGTTGAGCAAACGCTCCCCAGACTGGCCCACGAAACCTTCAAACCGTAGGGCTTCAGGATCCGGTTTGCCCTGATTTTAATTTGGAACAGTTTGTGTTGCGCCCGGCCAGGAGACCGGGTGTTCCGGATAAACCTTTGAAGGTGAAGGTGGCAATGTGGAGAGTTTATTCCACGACTGGTGAGTGTTTTCTTCAAGAAGTAAACAAGGTAAGGAAGTTTGACTTTCCCATCCTCATCCATCTCTGAAGCTTTTCTCATCCATCCTGCCATCCTGACAGTTTCCTCAACGGGGTCCATTCCGCCGATGAGTCCGTACACATACCCTTTTCCGTCCCGGTTACGAGGCCGGTTAAGAAAACGTTCCTTTTGTTTCTCAGTTGGTGTTTTCCTCCAACAACCCTGGGGTTCCCAGAAGTTATGGGGGAGTTCGACCCCAGTGGCCTCTAACATGGCCATAGCTGTGTACATCGCTTCGTTCAACCCTTTCATGGTGAACGTATTCGAGAGGTATCCAGTTTGGCTGCGCAGGCTTTCCTTCCAACCATGAACTTCTGAGATCCAAGATTGGTCGTCACGAATCAGTGCGGTTTTGATGGACATGATGTTTTCCTTTTTTGGCAGGTGACTGTTAAAAACAAAGAGACCCGTGGGCTGTAATCACGGCCTCCTAAATATCATTTATTGAGTATATCGGAATTTCAATCTTCTTCGTAAATCCTGTAAATGCAGCAGTGTTGCAACTACTAAGGAGTTGCACTAATAGATTGGCATTGCTGAAATCTTAGATTTCAATCTTTCGCCGTTAGGCTATTGTTCTTAAAAGATATATAGGAGGCCGTGAAAATCCCTAAAAAAGAAAAAGAATACGAGAGTTTTAATGCTTCTTCTCTAATGAGATAAAACAACTCTCTCCTTGATAGATCACATCTTTCTCTACTTTTTGGGTGCCGAAATGTAAAAGAACCTTGAAGCTTTCTTGTCCAAGGCCAACTCTCTCCGTCAAACTTGTCTTTTTGAAAGCGTGAATTATTTATGCACTATTCCCTGTAACATGTCAAGCTTTTTTTCCAAAAAACCTTTTTCCAAAAAACCCTAATCCCCATGGGGCTCTCACAAAAATCCAATCATAGATTAGCTTCTTAAGATAGTATCGGCGGTTGAACGCTATTCGAACCTATTACGTAAGTGGTACAAATAGCTCATTAAGCCAATGTAAGAATGATTTCGAAAGTCTAGCAACCTGTAATTAGGCTGCTTTTTTATATATTTTTCTAATTTTATGAAAATGGATGAAAAATCCTGGTTTTCGGTGGTTTCGGGAAAAAGTGTTAATTTGGATAATCTCTCGAATGATGATCTTGTGAGAGAGTTGATTGCAGAGAGAGAATATAATCTGAAATCTGACGATGATTTTGGAAAGGTTCGATTTCAGGAAAAAAATGCCGAGTCTCTAGAAGTTAAATCTTTACTTAATTGCAAAAATAATTATTTAATACAAAAAATACTTGACAATAATTGCTGTGAGGTGTACATATATCGACAAGTTCTTTTACATATAAGCGTAAATAT
>CAZQFO010000045.1:0-4401 GCA_964592695.1 uncultured Candidatus Peribacteria bacterium | reverse complement strand
GTCGTTTGCGTTCTCTGGTGATTATGATATCTCTCGTTTGAGATTATTATTTTCCCATATTGGATTTATCCGTATTTCATTCAAAGAATCGGATTAGAACGCAGGTTTCCTCTTCGTTATATAATGACTTCTTTATGCGAATGTAATGGTTGTTTCTGAAAGTATGGTTAATTATTTCTGGAAACAACTGTTACATTCCGCTGAATTTTCAGCACACACAAATGGGAGAATCAGATGAAATTCATGACTGCTACTTTTACATTGTTCATCGCCTTCGGTTTCGGATTTGACATCAACGCGTATGCACATTCCACGGAATTTGCATTAAACTCAATATATCAAACAGAATTCAAGTCCTGTAGCATTGCCAAAAAATTCAAGGTGAATATTCAGAAATGGGATTTTTCTGTAGATGATGGAACGTTTTGGGTGAAGCTTCCAAATGACTCAGAAAAACATCGCTTCTGGCAGCATCTTCCTAAAAATTACAGTTTTTTGGCCGATGAAACAACCTATAGAGTCACTCATTATCAAGTGGGTGGACGGGGGGGACCCCATTGCCTGCATTTCATTTCTGCCCCCATGAATGAAATTCCGAAAAAGAATAATAACAAAAGGAAACCCTGAATCCAATCTGGAACACCTGCCCAAAACCATTGGGTAGGTGTTTGTTCAAATTATTTTCGTCATATAAGTAGCTCTTAATTCATATCCAAACTTACGATAATACTCCCTAGTCCCAATTCCAGCAATAATGGTGATTCGTTTTATTTTCCATTCTTCTTTTGTAATTCGTTCAGCTTCAGCTATGAGTTTTTTTCCCAATCCTCGATGCTGGCCTATGCCGGCATTTGCACCTATTGACATTTCATTTCCATAGCTGTGTACTTCACGTATTAGTCCTGCATCGTTTAATACTGAACTAAGAGTTGTGAAATTTGGTTTACTCGGTTTTCGTAATCGCAATAACGCAAAGATCATCTGTTCATCTTCAGATTCAAAGCTTAAAAATATTTCTTTTCCATTGCTACTATCATAATCTCGTCGTCTAAGTACTGGTTTTATTTTTGTAGAATCAGTAATTGAAGCAAATCCTACTTCTCGACACCGAATACATTTACACGGCCAAGATTTTGGAATATCAAAATCAGATGAATTCAACATTTTTTTTAATTTTTCTGGCTGGTCTTTCATCACTTGTCGCATATTTGAAAGCGTTACTCCTCCTAAAACATTATTTGCCGGGATGTCACGCATTAGTCGCATTATTCTGGCCCATGGAGGGACATGTAACTTGAATCGCAAGAGCAATTTAATCAATTCTTCATTGGTTATTGGTTGGAATTTCCCATCTGTCCACCACTGTTTTAGTTCACTGTTATCCAGTACTACGCATGGATAAACTTTTACAAAGTCGGGACAAAAATCCGGATTTTGAAAAACCTCCTGCATCCATTTCAAATCTTTCTTGGGAGTAGATCCGGGAAGTCCCGGCATCAAGTGGTAACAGATTTTAAATCCAAAATCTTTCAGCAATTTTGTAGCACGTATTACTTGTGCACGAGAGTGCCCTCGCTTGGTTAATTTTTGAACCTCATCATCAAGTGTTTGAACTCCTAGCTCTACTCGAGTACATCCAAGTTTTCGCATCCGTATAAGTTCTTTGTCCGTTATAAAATCCGGACGAGTTTCTAGGGTTAGTCCGATGATTCTCTGATCAGAGGTTTCATTTTTTTTTTGTGCTTCGACCAAATTTTTAGATTTAGATTCATTAGCGGCATCAAAACATTTTTTTATATACCAACTCTGATAGTTTTTTGGTAAGGCACTCCAGGTTCCTCCCATAACGATTAATTCCAGTTTTGAGGTCGGATGACCTGATTCTTTGAGTGCCAGAATTCTATTTTTTACCTGTGCATACGGATGAAATTTATTTCGAAGTGCTCGAGCGGCTGCTGGTTGACTAGATAAATAACTCTTTGGCATTCGTGACTCTGTGGGGCAATACACACATTTTCCAGGACAGGGAAAAGGTTTTGTCAAAATTCCAATAGGAGATACTCCTGATATGGTTCGCACTGCACGTTTTTGGAGCAACGCATTGAGTCGGTCAGGGATTTTGATCTGTCTATGTTTGGCTACCGCCAAAAGATCACGACCAGAAATAGTCTCGACTTTATTTCGAGTAGAAAAATCGTGTTTTCTTTTTTCCAGAGCCCTACTAGATCTTGGTATATCATTACATAATTCCTCAAGAAATTTTTCTACTTCTTGAGGGTGTTCTACTATTTGGTGTATACCGAATTCTGACTTTTTAATTGGCATTTATTTTATAAAAGAATTTTATAAAATATTGATTACAAAAATCAAGCAAAAATGGTTGACGAAGAAATTTCTAGAGCTAAATACAAGCCCATATTTCATAATCAAAAATAAAAATGGAAACTAAATTTACCCCTTTAGAAGACCTAGATGTAATTTATGGAGAAGGTGATGATGATTCTAATTATCTTGCCAGTTCTCAAATGAGTGACACTATCGATCATGAGGCTGCAGTTGATCCTCAATTAGCACTCCATGCTCAAATGATACAATTACAAAGAGAAAGAAATCCTCAAAGTTTGCGCCCATTGAGAATGGGGATAGATCCTTGTCAAAGAATGGTAGACTTCGAAGAAACAATGGGAGCTGAAATTCGTTCAGATTTTTTTGAAAATGGAGATGAAGAATTGTTCAATTCTCAGATAGATTTTTTGTTGAGGAGTTCCCGATACGCCACAGACAAGCGTGAAAAAATGCGTCATGTAGCCTATGCCATAGAGTGGATGACTATAGCTTATGAAAGAAGTCACAAAGAAAATAATAAATTATTACTAAAAGATCTCAAATACTATGCACATGGTCCGGTTAATGATGATTTTTTTATTATTGTACGAGAGGGGGCTGAATTAAAAGTGAATATTAATTCATTTATCACTTTGCAGAAGCATTGTTTTTTTCATGGAAGTGAGACTCCTCCTCCAGATATAATCTGTCGTGAAATAATGGAGTTTCTAAGAATTGATCTAGACAAAGTTGAGGAGATTCCTAAATCTGGTGAAAAATTTAAATATAAAGTTCCAGAGATTGAGAAACCGATTAATATCTGAAAATTTCTTTACTTTACAACCATCATAGTTTCTATAGAATCCAAGTCAATGAATAACTCTAAAAACTTAACAACAAAGAGAAAGATCTCACAAAAGTATATTTGCTCTGATACAATTCAATCAGATATCAAAAGGCAATTTGGGGTTCAGAGTTTTCAGACCTCATCTCAGTTTACACTAACTATTCATTAATCCCATGCCACGTTCAGATATTGCATCAAATGTATCATCACCAACTTTTACTGAATTTTTGAAAGTTAAGATCACTGTTTTTGCAGATAATACAATGCTGTTTTTTTCTGGTAATACATGGATTATATTATTAGCAATACTCTGTGTATTAGGACTTGGATACATTATTTATCGACTTCATGATCGACGTAATTATATTTATAAAATCTGGCTTTATATGGTGTTTTTTTTAACTAAGCGTCAGATGATGATCCCTCTTGTTTATACTTTAGCCATCAGGGATGGTATTCTTTCAAAAGATGATTTATATCCTCTCTTAAAGATCAGAAAAGAATGTCATGATACTTCTTTAAAAGAAAATCCTAAACAGCGTTTGCAATCAGAATTAAAAGTTTCGCAAATTCTATATCAATATTTTTCAGCTGTTGAAAAAAATGGACAAGTGCAACCGGGTACAAAATTTGAACGTCTCATGAAGGATTTAGAGTTTATTGATCAGAAGCTGACAGAGCTCCAACAAGTCTATAATGCTGAAACATCTGCTTGGAATAAAGTGATGAATAGAGCATTAATTAAATATTTCTTTTGGCTTATCCGGCTCAAGCCACTTCAGGAATTTAAATAATTATTCTATTATGACCTGGAACTTTGACCCTACAGCCTTCTCTTTTCTCGGACTGGAAGTGCGATGGTATGGTCTCTCTTATCTTTTTGGGTTTTTGGTCACATTGCACTGGGGGCATTATTTATTGGGACAAACGAAATTGAAGATGAGGAAAGATGATTATGAAAACCTGATCTTTGGACTCTTTTTTTCCGGTATAATCGGAGGAAGAATGGGGGAGTTTTTGTTTTATTCTCCATCCACATTTTGGACAAATCCATTAGAAATACTTCAGGTCTGGAATGGTGGCATGTCTATTCATGGAGGAATAATAGCCGCTTGTTTGTATGGATTCTGGTGGGCCAGAAAACACCAAGTATCATTTTGGAAATTAGCAGATATTTTGGTTATTCCTTTGGCTATTGGAGTGGGGGGGGGGAGTTTGGGCATGATTAT
>CAZQFO010000044.1:0-12919 GCA_964592695.1 uncultured Candidatus Peribacteria bacterium | reverse complement strand
ATCCGCTCGATACCACTGATAAGTAGACGTCCCCTCCGCATCACTATCCGCATCATTATAATCATAACTTCCCGTTAGCACTTGCCCTACTTCTTCTATCCCAGAGATCGATACATTTGATGCTATTGGTGCTGTATCTGCATCAGTAGAATAAGGTATCCACCGTGGCGTAAAATTTGTTGTCCACCGAGCCTCCCCTTTTGTAATTCTGAATTCATCAATATAGCCATTTATGGAAGTATTCCAATTTGACTCCCCCCCAACTTGTGCCCCAATAACAGTCCCACTCGACTCAAAGGTTCCATTCATTGTTTGATCATTCCCGATTTGAACCCCATCCTTAAATATCTTAACCGTATTCCCGGTTCTCACAACAGCAATATGATACCAAGTTCCTGGAGTAAGAGTTGTCGAAACTTGAGTGTCTACAGTCCAACTCCCTATCTCTTCAGTTGCAATATTAACCAGAAGTGTATTTGCAGCACTTCCTGTCTGTATCAACATTCCCTGGTACCCAGAAGCTCCAATGCTCACAAACTTCTTGTAAGTGGCAAAGGAAGTGAGATTCAACCATAAATCAACGGTAAAATCATCTGTCCCAAAATCCCAGTCTGTACTATCTGCCACACTCACACGATCCCCCGACCCATCAAAACTCATTACATTTCCAGAAAACCCTGATCGATCAGGATCCGACGAATCTGGATCAGTAGTCTGAGTAGCATTTCCAACAGCAGTAACCGTATGGCTTGATGCTGAATCATCACTAAAACTACTTCCACTCCCATCCCCATGCAACATCAAAACAGTACTTGAATCAATGCCTGTCGCCTGCACAGAATCAGCTAATCCGAATCCAAAGATGCCAAGCAGAAAAAAAAGACCGAGTGTCTTTCTCATAGAATAAAAAGATTGCCGAACTGATGGAGCTTTAAATTTCATTTTGTTTAATAAATTAAAAGATAAAAATTACAAAATTCAATCAAGAGAAATTCTATACCTTAATCAAATTTTTTCCTAATTTTTTCCCCTGTTTTGAGTAGATTCATTATGAACAATATTATGAAACGCAAATTGCCTACATTTTATAAATTTTTTAAAATTTGCCTCGGCCTAAGTTCCTATATTTTCTGTTAAAACAATTTGATCACCAAAAATTACTAAAAAATTATTAAGACTTTCTCAGAAAAAAATGTTATTTCATTTCTTCTTCTCAATTGCTTCTTTGATACAAGAAACTCCCTGATTCAGTATCTCAACATATCTTTTTTACAGAGCCGATTTACAGCATTTCATTATTGTCCTTGTGGTACGAGATTAGAACGCTTACCTCAATCCATATCCTCCCCCTAGCAGGGGGAGCGAGAGGGAGTATAAAAAATATTCCAAAATGCTTCTTTTGTAAATCAGTACTTCACATCCTCTTTTACCCCATGATACGTCATATACAAATAATTTGTCTGAGCCGGAAACTCTGCTGCAAGCGTATCAATCTGCTTAGTAACAGGCCCAACCCCATACTTCTTTCGCAAATCTCGAACCTCATCAAACGACATCCCCACCAATCGTGCAATCTCCACATCCGAAAACCCCAAAGCCTTGGCCTCACATATTAAATCAGATGACAAATCAACCTCAGACGATTTTAATTTCCCTGCAAAATCAGTAATCCGCTTTATCTGAAAAAGAAACCATCGATCAATCTTCGTCATCTTCCATATTTCCTCAACAGAAAAAACATCTCGAAACAAACTCTGTGCAATCGCAAAAATTCTTCGCGGAGAAGCAATCCTCATCGCCTCCTCCAACGCCCCATTACTCTCAAAATCAACCGGAGAATCAAGAATTCCTTCGCACCGCAACGCAAGCATACGAATAGCCTTTTGGAGACACTCCGGAAAAGTCCTCCCCAATGCCATCACCTCCCCTACAGACTTCATTTCAGTTGAAATTTCATGAGAAACTTTGCGAAATTTTTGGAGATCCCACCGAGGAATCTTCAACGCTAAATAATCAAGCGACGGCTCAAAAAAAGCCGTAGTTACCTTTGTAATCGCATTTGGTATCTCAGGAAGCGTCTTCCCCAAAATTATCTCCGCAGCCACTGCCGCCAATGGATACCCAGTAGCCTTCGAAGCAAGCGCCGAACTCCTCGACAAACGCGCGTTCACCTCAATTACTCGATATTCTTTATCGTTTTCTGGATTTAGTGCATACTGGATATTACACTCCCCTACTATCCCCAAATAACGAATCGTCTTTAGAGCAACAGTTCGCAACATTTGATATTCCGCATTCGCCAAAGTCATCGAAGGCGACACCACAATCGATTCTCCTGTATGAATCCCAAGCGGATCAAAATTTTCCATATTTACTACAGCAATAGCATTGTCCGCATCATCCCTTACAATTTCATATTCAATCTCTTTCCACCCACGCAAATCCTCTTCGACTAATACTTGAGGAGAAAAAGCAAAAGCTTCTTTCACCATTTTTTCAAAATCATCTTCCATCTCACAAAATCCAGACCCTTTCCCCCCAAGCGCAAACCCCGCACGCATAATCAATGGAAACCCAATTTTTTTAGCCGCTGATCTTGCCTCCTCAAAAGTTTTGGCAGGAATAGAACGAGGAGTATACACACCAATCTCATCAAGTTTTTTCACAAATATCTCCCTATCTTCCGTAGCCCGAATAACAGACACCGGAGTCCCCAATATTTCAATTCCATACTTTTTCAAAATCCCTTTTGCCTCCAATTCTAGCCCGCAATTGAGAGCGGTCTGTCCTCCGAATGAAAGCACCAAACAATCCGGTTTTTCACGATGAATTACTTTCTCAACAAATTCAGGAGTAACCGGAAGAAAATAAACTTTGTCTGCAACACTTTTTTTTTCAGAAAAACTCTCCGGATCAGTCTGAACAGTCGCAATATTTGGATTAACCAAAACCACCTCATGACCAGCTGATTTAAATGTCTTGATGGCCTGAGACCCAGAATAATCAAACTCACCCGCCTCACCAATTTTGAGTGCTCCAGACCCGAGAAGAAGAATTTTCATTACAAAAACAATACTCAAAAAGAATTACAATGCAATCAAACGAAACGATAAGAAGAAAGGATTTACTGAATATTATTCAAAACAGTTATTTCAAAAAGATAAGGGTAAATATTCAGCACGATACAAGGGATTAAATTTTTGGCACTTCATCAGTCTTCGCTCTACGAGCTTCGACCGACAGGCGAGGACGACCGCAGGGAGTCCTCGGGAAAAGTGCCATTAAGGTCGAAGTGCAAACATGATAGTATTGATCGCTTTATTGAGACCTTTGCTTGATTTTCATGAAGTCAATTGCTGAATAGTTACAGATCAAGGATATGAAAATTATTTAATTGATCATTTATTGAAAATTGATAATTCTAATGGATTGTTTTTAGCAAAAATTCTTTGAGTTTTCACCTCCTATCTCTTTCTATTGTAGCCCTTAACCAATTTATCAAAAACGAAACAGCACCATTATTAATAGTGATAACATGATTAGGATTAACAAAAATAATGAGCTTCATACGAAATATTTTCACATTAGCTTCTCTATCATCTGTTCCACCAATTAAACTCAAAAAATCTGAAATTTCCGCATCATTATTACTTGGAATTTGTGCATCATCCAGCTCCAAAAATTCCCTACTCACCAACCCTCTAATAAGATTTTTTAACTGTTCATCAGGAAGATCATGAAGAATTTCATTTGGTATTCTTTCATTGAAATGCAAAACCAATTGTAATAAATCTTCAGAAGATTGCAATTTGAGCAACGCAGCAAGTGCATTTTTTTTCCTGAATTCATCCGCCATTACACACTCCTGATCTGCAACACTTGTAACTGCTTCCGAAAATCTAATCGCTTCCAACCGAACAGCCAAAGACTCTTGCATCGAAACTGGTCTCTCCACATCTTCTTTATTTTCACCAATAAACATAGACATTAATTCTTCAGGACAATGTTTAAAACTCTCAATGTTTTTCTTAAAAATATACTCCAACACCTGTAACTTTTCTTTGAAAAAAAGTCTCGTCTCCTTGAGCAATGCCGCCGCTTCTTCCTTGTAGAGAGTAACTCCTCGGACAGTCATCCCCTTCATGAGTTGATTTAATTCTGATTGTTTATCACTCGCCAATCTGTTAATTGCTTCAAAAAACAACCTTTTCTCTTTTTCTTCAGCTCCAATTAAAGGAATTTGAGGAGGTGATCCATCATACAAAAAAAATAAAAAGTTAGGAATTAAGTGGTCCCCAAACCAGTATTTTTCACAAGATTCTCGAGCTTCAGGAGGCAAAATTGGCATGTTATTTTACTATTAAACAACAACTACCTAGCTATTTATAATAAAAAATCAAGCTAATTTGTAATTATAATATAATTACTCCAATGACATACCAGCAAAAAAACTAAAGTTGTAGTTTTTGCGATTTTCATGGGCGACAAAAGATGATTTATCAGCCGAGGAACCCAATGAAAATCTCATCTTGGCGAAGATCTAATATTTTAGATTATCTTTTTTCCAGAACCCTAAGATAAAAATTGAATTTTTTCTCAAAAAATCATACGATGCATGCATGAAAAAATACGAACTCATTGAATTTCCATACTTCTCAGATATCAGAGGAGATCTAATTCCTTTTGAGTTTAACGATAAATTTCCTTTTTTGGTCAAAAGGACATACTTAGTAACAGCAAATACCAATCAAACTCGTGGTGGACACTCACATATTATCGAAGATGAAATATTTGTCGCCGTCACAGGATCTATTACAACTCTAGTAAATGATGGTACGGAAGATAAAATCATTAAATTAGACCAAAAAAACAAAGCTCTTCTCGTAAAAAAACAATGCTGGCATGAGTTTTATAATTTTTCTCCAGATGCCGTCATGATGTGTTTTTCTTCCACTCATTATCTCCCAGGGAACCAGAATTATATCATGGATAAAAAAGAATTTCTAAAATCAATTGCATAACCACTAGTTCAAGTGTTTCCTGACCTGAGCTTTGCCGAAGGTTCCACTTAAACTTCACGATAACATATCTAAACAATAGACCTCACTCCGCTAGTTCAAGTGGAAAACACTTGAACTTCACGGCAGCATATCTAAACAATGAACCTCTCCATAATAATCCCCACCATAGGTCGTCCATCACTTACCAAAGTGCTAGATAGGATCATTGATTGTAATGAATTTAAAACTATTAAACCAGAAATCCTAGTTATCTACGATGGACAAGCAAACAAAAAAATTGATCAAAACAAAGGACTCATAAAATTGTTTAAAACTGGAAACAAAAAAGGCGTTTCATCTGCTCGAAATCTGGGACTGCATAAAACCACTGGTGATATCATCACCTTCATTGGCGACGACACCATTCCGACCAAAAATTGGCTACAAAAAATTTTCAAATTTCATTCTACTCATCCCGATCCAAATACGACATTACTTGGAAAAATTTCTTGGATTCCCGAACTGGCTAAAGACCCATTTCATCAATGGCTAGAAAACAATGCTCAGTTTAGTTTTAATGCAATCAAAAAACATGGCCCCACATGGCATCATTTCTACACCTCAAATATATCGCTGAAACGCGAACTAATTGGAAATGAACGTTTTTCTGAGAAATTTACTGGATGGGGGTTTGAGGATACGGAGTTTGGATACAGGTTAACAAAGAAGGGCATGCAGATGGTATATGATGAAAACTGTGAAGTACTACATGATCATAAACAAACACTGGAATCAGTCATTAAAAACACTCGTAATAGTAGAACAAATGCAAAGACTTTTGAGACATTGCATCCAGAGATAAAAATATTACCAGAGCATCGATCAAAATGTTTTATTAAAATTTCGGTGATTTTAAAAGTGATGATTTGGATGAGTGCTATTGTCACGCCCTTTAGTCAAAAGACACAATGGTGGAGGGAGTGGAAAAAAAGGTGGATTGAATAACTAAATACGTATTCAGCACGATATAAGAGATTGAATTTTTGACGCTTCATCAATCTTCGCTCTAAGAGCTACGACCGACAGGCCAAAGCCTGCCTCAATTGAATCATAGATTGAAGATTGAACAAAAGCTATGGCCCGTCCGCCGTAATCCAGACTAGAAAGTACATTCTTTAATCAAGATTTTATATAAAGAAATGCAAGTACATAACTTTTGAACTTTGGAAGGTGGAAGCATAATACTCATAATTTTTAAGGCATTAGGAGTACATAAATTAATTTATTACCCTATTAATGATTGCTTTATTGAGACCTTTGCTTGATTTTCATGAAGTCAATTGTTAAATAGACCTTTTTATTAGAAAAAAACAGAATATGCAAATCATAATAACTGTCCCTGATTCCTTTCTGATTTTTCCTCACTAATCCCAGTCTCCAGAGCAGCCACCCGATCAATCTGCCCCTGAAGCTTCATATTTTGCCCCTGTACATCAGACACCTTTGTATTTGCATTACCAATGTGTTTTGCCAAAATTCCAATCTCATCATCCAGACGCTCGGCTTGTTTCTTTACCCCTCCCAGCTCTGCCAAAGCTCGCTGTGCCTCTCGTGCAAATTCCTGACTCTGATAGGCCTGAAACAACATCTGCAAAACATATAACATAGTATTAGGACCAGTCAATAGCACTTTCTTCGATTTTGCATACTCAGACATTTTTCCGTCACGAATCGAAGCTTCGTAATAAATATTTTCATTTGGTAAAAAAAGGATCGCAAAATTCAAAGTCTCTTTTTCCGGACGAATATACTTCGCTACTTCATCAATTCGCATCTTACAGTCTTTTTGAAATTCTTTCTGAGCCTTCAATAAAGCCTCATCATTTCCCGCTTGAACAAGTTTTTCCATGCCGGAAAGTGGAAATTTAGCATCAATGGGAATAATTCCATTAGAAGTTTTTACCACAGCATCTACAACCAAACCAGGACCTAGAGAATACTGTCTCTCCCATAGATTTGCCGGAAAAACGGATCGCAAAATTTCCTCTAGATTTTCCTCCCCCATACTCCCTCGCCCTTTCGGGGCTCGTAAAATCTTGTCGAGATTTTCAATTTTTGACCCAATTTCACCCATTTTCCCCAGTTCTTTTTGAAGCGAACCAATTACATGTGACGATTTATCCAGACGATCATTTAATTGCTTTGATGATTCAGAAAGTTTAGAATCAACAGTTTTATTGACTCGATAAAACTCTTCACGAAGTGATTTCGCATTATCTCGAAGTTCGTTGCGCAAGCTCTCACCTTCTTTGTAACGAAGTTCACGATCACGAAGAAATTCTTCGAGAAGTTTTTCAACTTCATCATTTTTTTGTACCGGTTTGGAGAGCGTGAAAATCAAATAAGCAATTCCCGCTAATATCAAAAGACCGATACCGATAGTAAGTGGATCCATTGATCCGAAGTGTAGTGAAAAAATTTGGTTGTACAAATTTTATGTTGCCAACTCATACTCCGTGTAATAATCAACCTAAAATAAACCCTTCAAAAACTCATAAGATTTCTCTATGTACTCCCAAGTTGCCTCATTACTAAATGCAATAAGTATACAAATCACCCCTAATGTTTTATAAACTATATTCTCCATATCCTTTACATCACAATCAGAATCATAAATTATTTCTTCGTTAACTTTTGCTTTACATTTTAAAACCGATGTAGTTCCTAATGATTTTCTGTAAATATACACCTCAATCTTTTCACTTCCAATATTTGCACAGATAGGAATTTCTAATTTAGTATGTGGCTCATCACATCTAATAATCTTCTCCGTAAAAAGCTGCCCATTAATATAAATCTCCTGATGTTTTGTAAAACTCCCTCTCTGAACCACTTTTATTTGATATCCTTTGTAATCAAATTTCCAGGTTTTACTGATCAACCATGGAAAAGATACATCTAAAAGAAAAATAAATAAAAACATACCTATGATAATTCCAAGCATGATTGAAACCATTGAAATAAATTCATCCATATTGCAATTGAGTTAAATGATTATTTATCTGGTTATTATAGCACAATAAAAAACTAAGCACAAGTACTGACAATTATCAAAAGAGTTGACTTTTATTAAATGATTGACAGGTGATAAAAAATATGCATCATGTATACAGTTCTTTTAAATACCGTTACAAGTTAGGGTAAATATGAGCATATCATGTTTATAAACACAGTTTTTGTAGTTCTTAAGCTGACGTGTTCATCTCAACTCTAACTTCTCATTTAAAAAGGAAAGAGTCGAATAATGGAACCTAACATTTTGCAACGAGGGCCGGCGTTTCTGGCCAAGTACAAGAAAATTCTGGAAAACAAGTTGGCCCAATTGCCCGATCCACAAAAAGTCCACTTGATTCAAGGAGGTGATGCCGAAGGAACGGTTAAAAAAAGACAATTGGAGAAAGACTATGAAAACATCAAAAACGCCCTCAAGTTCGTTGAACAGGGAATCTATGGATCCTGCCAATCATGTGGTTGCGATATCCCTGATGCCAGGCTGGAAGTCATCCCTGAAACGCTCTACTGCGTAATATGTGCATCAATATGTGCACCAAAGTGAGAAGTTCGAAATTGCTGTGGCGGATCATTGCTATGATCCGCCACTTTAACATTAACTAAAAGTATATCCCTCTAACCCAGATACACCAAAAACGTCTTTCCAATCTGCAAATGAAAGTTCTGCCAATACTTCCAAATGTGCTTTTGATGTATACCAACCAATAGATTGATTAGTGATTCCAAGGTTTTTATTATAAGACTCTACTAGATATAATTTTTTCCCCCTTACGCAAAGTTTATTTGGAAACAATGCCAAGTGAGTATCCCCATGATCATCTTTACTAGTTATAGTCTTCATTCCATCTCTATTTGAAGTATGAAATCCAATAGCTTTTATATCTCCCATTTTTGCTCGAATTTTTAAAATATTTTTCAAATTTAATAAATTAAATGTATTTGAGTCAACATCATATGATTCAGGCATGCGCTCAGTTAAACGTTGAAGAATTTCGTTTGGAATTAATGATTGAAGCACAAACTTTTTCACCTCGTCTACATTATTCACATTGAAATCAAAATTATCTATTCCATTTTCATAATCAATTCCAGCAAGCGGTAGATCATGTTTTTGAAAGAGTCTTTGAATTTCTGAAGTCACTCTATTTAGCACTGTTTCATCAATTATAATTTGATCTCCATTCTTCTTAATTATCTGATTTTTTGGATCAAAAATAATTACGTTTGAAAAAAATTTTGAAGCGTTTTCGAGTTCTTCATCAGAAATTTTTTCCTTTTTTTCTGCAATTCTTTTTGCCATTTCATCATGAGAAAATGCAAAATCGCCAGTTTCTTTTGGACGTACAAAAGGATCATCTTTTTGTTTTTTTGGTATTTCCCCTGCCAACCCATTATCCATAATCTTCTCCGCCTCCACACGACTAAATCCCCCCTCTCTCATCAATATCAACCCCTTCTGCACATTATTCCCAAATGGAACTTCATGAGCTTTTATGAGGGCATCAAATTGAACAGCCGAGATGCCATCGGGATATTCACCTTTTAGTAATTTATTGGTTTTGTCTCGTCTTGTCTTATCTGGCATTTTACGCATGTTTTTTTCAATGGTGTTCCAGTCTAGATCGAGGCGCTTCTTTTTGGCTTCGGATAATTTTAGATCAGATTGCTGATTATTCCATTCCGTCTTCGTTTGAGCTCTTTCATCAAATATAGCTCGTGCATGATCTTGATAATCACTAGCTTCTTTATTTAATAAATCCCTCATCTCTTTTTGATTAACCATGTTTTCAGGAAAAAGATCCGTAAGACTAGTATTCTGATGTAATCCGTTGTACAAACCATTTCTTGCTCTAAATGCTTCTAATGCATCATTAGGATCTCCCTCCTCATAAAAAACAACTTTTGATGGTCTATTTCCTGTGCGTTCAAAATGTCTCTCCCAGTACTCTTTAGAAGAAATAGTCTCCTGTGCAAGAGGTTTCGATTCCAATTGCATAGAATCTGTACCTGTAGCATATTTTGATCCTGTTTTTGGATCAACCCTTGTGTTTGCAGGAATAAAAACTATCCCACTATCAATAGGCAGAACTCCTCTATTATCTGTCTTTCGCATCATCCAAAGATCATTTTTATCATCATGCCTTTTGTCTTTGTTTGTATAAAACCCATCAGGCACACTTTGCCCCTGAGTGGTAACTCTATATTGAGATGCAATGAAAGCTGCTGGATGAACCACAAAGATACTGTTTCCTCCCTCAGTTCCATAATAATGATCCGCTACAAAATCCAATGTTCCATGCACGGCATTCTTATCTGCAAATTCAGAGATAATATTCATGTGTTTTTTGTCGTTCAAAAATTGATCAATTCTATTATACCCTCCATTATCGTTCAGGTTTTCTGTAATTTTACTTTTTTCTACATTTTCTCTTGTATATTGCCCTTGAAAATCATTATCAAGAATAGATCGAACCGCTTTATCCTGTAATAGATTTTTAAATCCACTATGAAAAGATGGATCTGCATCATAATTATGGTGAGATGTTCTATCTCGAAATCCATGACGCGTTGCATGCGTAACAAACCTTGCAGGAACTTGCTGCAAAAGAGTTATGTACTCTTCAAGAGAAAGGCTTGCAAGGTGTTCAGCAGTAAAATTCTTTTCTATAAATTCTCTAGGTACTTTTCGATCAAGCAACTCCTTGATGATGGGATCATTCAAATAACTTCTTACTTCTGGATCATTATAGTTTTCTACATCTGCGACTTTATGTTTTTGATTATCTAAAAACTTTTCTGTCATATGCTCATTGAATAATGGGCCCTCTGCTAATTTGCTTAGTATTTCATTCTCATCAGATCCACTACAAAGAATACGGGAAATATCGATCAAATCTTCCGTTTTAAATTCCTTCATCCACTTCAGATCATTCAAGGTTGCAAAAACTATAATATCTACCTCTCCACCATTGAGCGCTGATCTCAAATCAGGTGGCAATTGTTCCATATTTTCGTACGTAGCTTGTCTTATAAATTCATCTGGCATATGCACTGAATCATCGGCCTTATTGATATCTTGATCCTCTATTTGAGCCTTTATTTCTTTCCCCAAACTGCTCTCATCAATATCCTGAAGATAGATACTACTTTCGCCTTCCTTACCTCGCACATCCAAAGTTCCATTCTCTTCCACCTTCATTACCTCCACCTGCTCCATCCCCCCTCCCCTCTTTATCATCACCATCTTACCCACAAGAGCAGACAACGCACTAATCGGCAAAGTATCAAAATAACTCACTACCTTATCAGCTTTTTCCAATTTCTTAGCTCGCTCACGATGAACTTTTCCTTTCCTCAGTTCTGCACGAGCACCAGCTCGATTTCCAGATTTTCGCAACTTTTTTGCTTTTCGTAGCTTTGCCACTACTCCCAACCTACTAACCGAAGCCCCTCCACTAATAAAAATTCCCAATATCCCTACCACCGATTGTACCAATCCTTGTGCAGTCCATGATGATGGATTTGCCATGGCTAAACCGAGTTGTTTTAGCATTTCGACACCTTGTTCCCCTGCCAAATTACATAGTCCTAGGAGTGGATGGATTTCACCCAAAGCCCTCATTTTCATATATTCTTCATGTTCAGAATCCATCTCATTTCCCATCAATTTATCATATATCCATTTTGTTTCGGTTCTAAGACCTATGTACTCTGCAAAATGATCAATATTCACCGTTGCTAAATTTACGATGTCTCCTAAAAACATCATCATGTCTTTTCCCATGTTTGGAGCTTCTACAGCTATTGCGATTCCCAATCCTTTCATAAAATTCATAGGATCATCAAATTTTGCACTCAAAAGTTTTGCCTGTTCTGACTTTGACATTCCTGCCAAACTAACCGTTGCTTTTCCCAGATCAAAGTTATTTGCTCGCTTCATCCAATCAGCTTCGTCTTCATAATTTGTGGCAATATCATCCTGAATACTTCGATATTCCTCCATATCTCCTAATTTTAATACATCACCTAGCATCTGATTAGCTTGGTTTCGAAAATCTCGAAGCTCATGAGATTCCAGTATTTTATTCGCATTTTCATCAAATTCTTTTACGTTGAGTGATCTTACTGTTGATTTGTCTCTTAAACTTTTTTCTAGAATTCCGACTGATTTTGCAAGTAAATCAAGTACTTCCAGTGGGATATTCCCTCCAAATTCCTGTTTTTTAAAATCATCCAGAAGTTTTTTTACCTCCTTGGTCCGTGCTTTTGCTGATTTCAAATCCAATGTTTCATCAGATAATTTCCCCTGATTTAGGGTATCCGCTCCACGCTTGGCACGAAGTCCATGTTTAGCTTGTTTAAGTGTATTTAATACCATTTTATTTTTTATTCAAATGCCTTGTCCAATTCATCCTGAAATTGTTTTTTCAGGTATTCATTTTCCTTTTGCTTTTCTCCCGTTTCAATTTTCGTCCTACACTTTCTATTTGTTTTTCGCAAAATATTTTCCATATCTGTTTTGAGATTAGGATTTTTTTCAGCAGCTCGACTTATAAGGGCATTTTGCAAATCATCGTAATGCTGAACAAGATGAATAATTTTTTCTTTTTGAAACTCAGAAAGCCCATCCCAACTAGCAATAATTTTGTTTCGCATTGTCTGTGAAATAAAAATATTTTGACTTAGTTTTTGCAGGATTTGCTTTTTATTTTGCGAAGACATTATTTATATTTTTAGAAATCCTTAAATTATAGCATAAACAAAATTATAAATCAATGTTATAAACGGTGAAAACGGGTAATTCCTTTTTTCGTGTGCTGGGAAGTGTTGAGTATAAGAGAATGTCT
>CAZQFO010000043.1:0-13249 GCA_964592695.1 uncultured Candidatus Peribacteria bacterium | reverse complement strand
GCTTAACCGCTTTATAGAGCCAAATGTGAAAATATTTTGTCGAACTTGGGTTAATAACAATGTTTCGATTACTTCATGCTAATTTCATAAAAAAACACATCGTTTGTAGCAGTTCCACAAATGAAAATCAGGAAATTGCCAAAAAAGCTGGAATTGTAGACATGCTAAATGAATCAAATCCCAAATGGAGTGCTACAAAACAATTAATAAAAATCATTGAAGATTATAAAATCTCACAGGGACTCAAACAATGATCAAAGTTCCTTTGCCCTAGATACCCCAGCATCAAACGCTTTTTTCATAAACAAGGGATCAATAGATGCAATTGCTGCTTCTGTAACCCCACCAGGAGAAGTAATTTTCTTTCTGAGCTCATTAATTGATTCCCCTGAATTTTTTATCATCTCGACCGTCCCAAGAAGCGTTTGTATCGTCATATCTCTGCACTGATCCTCAGTAAATCCGCGTTTTTTAGTAATGTTCCATAAACTTTCTGCCATATACAGATAAAATGCAGGACCACTACCACATAAAACTGTAAAATCATCAATTTCAACTTCTTCCTTCAGTTCAATCACCTTTCCTCCTCCGGAAAACAGCGAAATAACAAAAGGAATTTCTGACACAGTAAAATAAAATTCACCCGGAAAATGTATCCCCGTTACCCCTGAATCGTAAATCAAAGGGATATTTGGCATAGTTCTAACTATTTTTGTATTCAGAAAAGAAGATTTAAGAACATCTATAGTTGTACCTGCTAATATAGAAATCAAGACTTGATTTGCACCCACAAAAGGAGGAATTTCTTTCAAATTTTGAGGCTTTATACATAATAAAACATAAGTACAATCAATTAAATCTTTGGGATCAAATGTCGTTTTTACTCCATATTTCTCAGCTTTTTCCGTTAGCTGAATTGGTGATCTATCTAAAATAATAACCTCCTCTTTTTGGCATATTTCATATTTGAGCACATTTTCAAGTATTACCGATCCCATATTACCACAACCGTAAAAACCAAGTTTTATCATTATTAAATTTTAATTTTTAGTTACTAAAAAAATTTCAAAAAACCTTCCTAACAACGGATTTGCCCATCCCCCTCTATAATCCATTTTTCACATACTAATTTTTCTAAAGCAAAGGGCCCTCTAGCATGTAATTTTTGTGTTGAAATTCCTATTTCTGCGCCTAAACCAAAACATCCACCATCAGAAAAATACGTAGAGGTATTACTATACACCGATGCTGCATCTACTGTTTTGAGAAATTTTTGACACACCTTTTTGTCCTCTGCAATAATGGCTTCTGAATGTCGTGAAGAAAATTTTTCAATATGATCTAAAGCTTCTTCTTCCCCGTTTACAATCTTGATTGAACAAGCCAACCCGAGATACTCTTTTCCAAAATCTTCAGAACCTGCATGATTCAAAAAAGGATAATTATTCTTTTTTAAAACCAAATAACTCCCTTCATCTGCATGGATTTCTACCTTGTATGATTCAAGTTTTTTCACTATTGCAGGTAAAAATACATCAGCCGATTTGGCATCAATCAATAGTGTATCCATAGCATTACACACAGATGGACGAGCTGTTTTTGCATTTTCTATTATAAGAACTGCTTTATCCAAATCAGCTGACTCATGAACATACGTATGACAAACCCCTGCTCCCGTTTCAATCACCGGTACCAACGAATTTTTACGCACAAAATCAATAAGCCCCTTTCCTCCACGAGGAATAAGAAGATCTACCCATCTCTCAGCTTTAAGCAATTCAGCTACCGACTCACGATCAGAAGGCAATAATTGAACAGACTCACGAGGAAAATCAAACAATTGAAGTGTATCTTGAATTATATCTACAATTTTTTTATTTGAACATACAGCATCCTTTGACCCCTTAAGCAACATAACATTTCCTGATCTCAATCCAAGTACTGCAGCATCTAAGGTTACATTTGGTCTAGATTCATAGATCATCCCAACAACACCAAGAGGAACTGTCACCTTGACCAAATGTAACCCATTATCCAATACACGATCCAATACGATGTGACCTACCGGATCAGAAAGATTCGCAATAGAGGTAGCTTGATCCACCATAGATTCTACTCGTTCTGCAGTAAGGCAAAGTCGATCCAATTTGGATTTTTCTCCCTCAAAATTATCAATATCTATTTTATTAGCTTCCAAAATTTCAGGAAGTTCTGAAAATATATTCTGAGCAATTTTATTGATCAAATCTTGGCGGACACTGTCATCAAGTTGGCTTATGATCCGTTTGGCACTTCGTGCAGATTGGAAGTAGGGGAGTAATATACTCATGAACTTAATTTATACAAAAAAATAAGAAATTCCAAATGTTTCCTAAAAAATACCCAAAAGCGAATATTGATTTTTCCTTTTTTATGCTTAACCTTCAAAAACCATATATTAAATTGCACTCAAAATCACTCTCATTGAACGCAAACTAACCAATACACAAATCCAAATATATATCTTTCTTTGAAAAAAGAAAGATGTAATCTCTAATAATCATGACAAAAACTTCCATGCCCGATCTCATTGCCCTTTGTAAAACTCGCGGTTTTATTTTTTCAGGATCAGAAATTTATGGTGGATTAGCCAATAGCTGGGACTACGGACCACTAGGAGTAGAACTCAAAAACAATGTAAAAAAAGCTTTTTGGAGAAATTTCGTTTACAACCGAACCGATATGGTAGGACTAGATGCTGCTATTCTCATGAATCCTCGTGTCTGGGAAGCAAGTGGACACGTGGGTACTTTTTCTGATCCACTTATGGATTGTAAAAATTGTAAAAATAGATACCGAGCTGATAAACTCGTAGAAGAATCTGGGAATGAAAGACCAAATAATTGGGCAGGAGAAAAAACACCTTCATCAGATTTTCTTTGTTTTATCCAAGAAAAAGGAATCAAATGCCCATCTTGTAACGAAGTAAACTGGACCGAACCAAAACAGTTCAATCTCATGTTCAAAACTCATCAAGGCGTTACCGATGATTCTGCAAATACTGTTTATATGCGACCAGAAACTGCTCAAGGGATATTTGTTAATTTCAAGAATGTTGAACGAACAACACGACGCAAACTTCCATTTGGAATTGCACAGATTGGAAAAGCATTCAGAAACGAAATTACTCCTGGAAACTTCACATTTCGAACCAGAGAATTTGAACAGATGGAAATCGAGTATTTTTTCGATCCAGAAAAGAATAACTGGAAAGATGTTTACGAAGCATGGAAAAAAAATTCATGGGATTTTGTAACCAAACAGTTAGGAATCAAAACAGACAATATTCGATTTCGAGACCATGACAAAGATGAACTTTCACATTATTCCAAAGGAACCGTTGATATCGAATACGAGTTTCCATTTGGATGGGGAGAACTTTGTGCAGCAGGAGCTTATCGGACGGATTATGATCTCAATCAACACCAATCCTTTTCCAAACAAGATATGGAATACCGAGATGAAGAATCTGGACGCAAATTTATTCCACATGTTCTTGAACCATCATATGGATGCGATCGATTATCACTAGCTGTACTTCTAGATTCTCTAGAAGATGAACAACTCAAAGATGGAAGCACACGAAATGTGATGCGCTTCTTACCAAACATTGCCCCAGTAAAAGTAGCCATTCTGCCTCTGATGAAAAAAGATGGCATGGCAGAAAAAGCACAAGAAATCAGAAATATGATGACTATATTTGGGAACTGTCAGTACGATGGAGCCGGTTCGATTGGAAAACGATACCGACGTCAGGATGAAATAGGAACTCCAGTATGTGTAACCATAGATTATGATACGCTTGGTAATGCTAATGATGCCAATCCAGAATTAAAAAACACCGTCACAATCCGAGATCGAGATACCATGAAACAAGAGCGCGTAAAAATAGAAAAATTAATATCTATTTTGGGAGATCGTTATTTTTGGTAATATTGCGAAATTTTCCTAAGGGCTTGGGAAAAAATAAGTTTTCAAGTTCGCATAGATTTGCATCAGATAGATTTATAAAAAATCGAAAGATATCGGGATATGTTGAGACTTTTTTAGAAATTTAGATGATGTGAAGCTATGATGAAATTTTTTTCTCAAGCCCTAACAGCCTATTCACGAGCTCTTACACTCCATTAACTCAATACTTAATACTCTTTCTTCACATGTCAGGACACTCCAAATGGCACTCAATACGTCACAAAAAAGCCGCAACTGATGCAAAACGTGGTAAGATACTAACAAAACATTCAAAAATATTAATGGTTTTGGGACGAAATGACCCCAATCCAGATACAAATGCTTCTCTACGAATGGCTATCATCAACGCGAAAGCTGATTCTGTACCAAAAGATAATATCGATCGACTACTAAAAAAGATGGCTGGAACCGGAAAAGATACAGCACAATATTCTGAACAAGTTTATGAAGGATTTGGACCAGACGGTATTCCGTTTGTAATTACCGCTATCACAGATAATATTAACCGAACCTTTCCGGCTATACGTACAGCCTTTAATAAAGCAGGAGGAAACCTAGGATCATCTGGATCCGTAATGTTTATGTTTGATCACATTGGGATAGTAGAGATTAAAACAACAGGAAAGAGTGAGGATAATATATTTGAACTAGCAGTAGAGTGTGGAGGAGAAGATATTATCTACAACAAAGAATTCTCAAAAATAACTACAAAAATGACAGAGCTATCTAATGTCAGAAATGCCTTATCAGAAAAAGGAATAGAAATTATAAAATCTGAACTACGATATGAACCAAAAGATCCAAAAATGCTATCAGAAACAGAAGCAGAAAAAATGGAGAAATTTATTGAGGCCGTGGAAGATGTAGAAGACGTAGATGAGGTTTATGGAGGATTTGATGTAGTAAATTGATCAAGTTATTAGAAAATATTTTAATATCTATGGCAAAAATCGTACAAATGTAATTATTCCAATTGTTTTCATGGTACGGGATTGGAGTAATTACATACAAATCAAGCTTGACATTTAATACTTTATTATGTAAGAAGCTTATAAACAACACTTTTCAATACCAAAGACTAAAGAACCACAACATATTGAAAGATTATCTACCGCTAAAAAAAATTGGCAAAAAAAATAATATTGTTATAATTTTTATAGTGTTAATCCAATGAACTCTCGAACTGAAGCATTAATGATGAGAAATGACATAGAAACATGTCAGCAATACTCATCTCTTTTTAATCTGCTCTCCATCAGAAATCAAGAAATATACCAATATTTAATGCAAGATTTTGGATTACTACCTGAATACTTGTACAAAGAAACACATCGTCTAGGAAATGGGAATTATGGAGAAGTATCTCAAAACAACTTAGAACATGTAGAACAAGGATTATTACTTTTAAGTAGACTAAAACTCAAATTGAAAGGACATTGGGAATCACCATTACCTGAAAATTTTTGGGATGATGTAGAACTTGCTTGGATAATTCATGATATTGGAGAGTGGGGAATGAATCAAGACACTCCTACTTATAGAAAAAATGATGCAGAAATCACATCAGATGACTTAGATGAACAAGAACGTGCAAGAGGGTCTCTCCGAAAAATTACAAAAAGAGAATTAAGTGAAAAATTAGTGGATTTATTCAATACTTTTGAAACACGAATAGAGTACGATTCAGAAGGAAATGTAGCACGACATAATCTTTTGGGATGCATAGTACGATGCATTGATAAATGGGAAGCCTCAGTGTTTCATAGAGAATCAGGAGTAATATTTATCAGGCAACAAAAGTGGGATCAAGTAATTTATAATCATCACATAAGAGAAGATTGTTTCCAAAAATGGATTACTCCTTGCAAAGTAATAGCTCAATATCTGGATAATGAGGGAAAAAGAAAACTCAAAAGACTCATTATTGAAGAATTTGATCACTACAGAAATTACCATGATGGACCACTATTTACACTAGAAACTGCTCGCGAAATTACAAATGAAATATTGAAAGTTGTATCTAAAATCCCTGGATTTAAACCAGAAAAGGAGAATATAGCAACATAATAATATTTAGTAATGATAAAAACCAACTGGATAGTATTTACCGGGGGACCTAGTTCGGGTAAGACTACTATTATTGAATTTCTCAAATCAGAGGGATATAAAACATTAAATGAAACCGCTCGAACATTTATTGAACAAAAATTATCCAGTGGAAAATCTTTACAAGAAATAAAAGCAAATGAATCTGTTTTTCAAAAACAAATCCAAGAATTGCAAATAAAAAAAGAAGCAAATCTAAACACCAATCAATTGGTTTTCTTAGATCGTGGAGTACCAGATAGTATTGCGTATTTACAAATGGCAGGAGCCAATACAGATGATGCCATTGAATTATCAAAAAAAAGGAAATATAAAAAAGCATTCCTAATGGAACAGCTTCCCTTTAAAAATGATCATATCAGATCAGAAAATGAAGAAAAAGCTCAAATATTAAGCACAGCTATATACAAGGTTTATTCTGACCTAGGATACAATATAACCCGAGTACCAATCATGAGTATCAATAAAAGACTAGACTTTATAAAAGAATCTATAAATTTAGTATAAACTATTTATCTATACGACAAAGGAAACAACTCATCAGAACCCGTACGAATAATCTCTGACATGTCCTCATTAGACATTATGACTGGTATTGACTCATGTTCCACCCCATATGTTTCAGCTTCAGATAAAATTTGTCGACAAGTTCCACAAGGAGGAACTACTTCTTTTTTGCTTGAATTTTTATGATAACCTATAGTCACCAAAAGCTCATAATCAAAACACCCATCAAATATTGCCGAATCCAAAGCCATACGCTCAGCACATGTTGAACTGCTCGCATTTTTTCTTCGAATACTAGCACCCTGATATATTTTTCCATTTTTACCTAAAATTGCCGCCCCTAAATATCTATTTCCCTTTACGTTAAGATATTTTGTACTTGCTTCTTTTGCAACATCCATAACTTTTTTCTCTAATTCAGAAAGTTGAAGAAGTTGAATTTTATTCATACTCTTATTATTACTATTTCCCAAACCATGTCAAGTCTTAGTTTGACTTTTCAATTGAACAATCTTCATAAAATCTTTTTTACTCCCACTTGAACTCTATTTTTCCCACCATTTTTATAATATCCTATCACATCCCATACACTCACGACAAACCACACTAAATTTATCACAATAAAGGGATAACTCCGGATAATCACCGCATAAATTATTAATAACAATCCACCCACAGCATTTGTTAAATCATAAATCAAGTCATCATCCTTCCATTTCTGCATCTGAATCATCAAAAAAGCAAAAAGAATAATGAATGCTCCCACAATACCAATAAGTTCAATAATCATTTTTTATTTTCAAAATTTGATAACTCCAGACCGGATTGACGAAGAATAGATTTGAAAGTTCCTGGTTGATATTCTGTTTTCTTTACAGGAACAATAACAGTTTTTTCCCCATCATTGAATTTCTGATGCGATCCTACTTGAGAAATCAACACAAAACCACATTTTTTCAGAACTTTTACAACTTTTCTGTAAGAATATCTTTTTGGCATTTGATTTTTAAGATAACATTAGCTCTCGAGAATCAATCGTATTCAAATTTTCGTTTGTTACATTTTTCTTGTCCTCATCACTCTCCTCAAAATATAACTCAAGTGCTTCCTGTAAATTACTAAAAGCATGATCCTTTGTTTTTCCCCAACTAGCCACATCAGGATTCGGACACCAACTAACCCATTCATTGTCCTCTTTCCAAGCAAATGTAATCAATTTTCTCATAACAATATTTATTATTCAAATACTGAACTTTTAAATTCATATCATATCTATTTCGATTTCTTTTTCAACATCTCAAAAAAACTCAAACCTGTAAAAATAAGACTAAAAACAATAAAAATAAAATTACCTGTAGATACACTATAACCCAATAAAAACACACCACCTAAAATATTCAATACCACACGAATCTTTCCTTCTCCAGCAAAAATAGCTGATATAATAAGAACTAACCCAACGGAACCGATAGAAAGAGAAACTAACATACCTTAATTCTAACCTGTGTTCTCCAATAATGCAAAAATAAAAAAGCATCACCACTGGAAACAGCTATGATAATTACTTTCTTCCAACAACCACATAATTCCGATTTCGAAACAACTCACTCTTGACCACCTCAAAACCAACCTTCTTTAATAATCTCCGAAGCTCTGAATCTGAAACTCGTCGATAAATTCTCGGATGTTTATCTTTTCCAAACGGAATTATCCAATTTTTAAACCTTCCTCGTAATATATTTGACCAAAAGTATTTCCTTGGAAGTTTCCAAGTAGTTAAAAAAATCGTACCACCATTTTTCATTACTCGATAACAATGCGACAAAAAACATAATTGCTCTTTTTTACTAAGTAAATGATGAAACGAAGCAATCGCTACCACCATATCAAAATTATCTGATCCAAAAGGAATAGATCCAGAAAAATCACCATGGAAAAAAAAATCTCGAGGGTTATTTTCTCTAGCAATAGCTAATAATTTTTGTGAAATATCTAACCCAAAGTAATATCCCTCAGGAATAATGTCAGTGGGCAAAAATTTTCGAAATCTGGCATTCCCACATCCCAAATCAAGCACTCTATCATAAGGATGAATATACGGATAAATTAACTCAAACTCAGGCCACTCGTGTTGACGAGATGATGAAAAATCAGAAGCAAATTGGTCATAATGTGACATTTTCATCTTTAAGATATAATTCTAATGCTTCTTGGATGTTTTTTCTTGCTTCTTCATAGGAATATCCTTGGCTTGCAACAGAATTTTCAAGACATTTGACTACCCAAAATTTGCCTTCTTTCCAAAAAACAATGTGCCAAGTTTTCATGAACAAAACCGTAACTTAATATTCATAATTTACAAATCAGAATTATTAAAAGTTATAAAAAATGATGCTGCAACCATTTTAAATTTTTTTCAATTCTTCCATTTAGATCCTCCTTCATTTTTTTATAAACCTTCTCTGATATCAAACCAGATTTATGAAAATTGTGCAACATATCACGTTCTAATCTCATACAAGCTCGTTCTGCTACACGAACACGAGTAGGAGAAATCACATCAGGAAAAGAGTGGATCAAATTTTCAATTTTCTCTTCTGTATTTTGATTCCATTGTTTGTACCGATTTATGATCTTTTTAAGAATTTTTGAATTGTGAAAAAGTGGATGATTTTTCATGAGAGACTCAAAATGCAATATCACCTTCCAACTAGAAATTCTTCTCCCTCTATAATGCTGCATCCTTTCCATTATTTGACGTTTTCTATGACGATCAAGGATTTTTCGAGGAACCCCGAACCATAATTTCTCTGAATACCTACATGCATCAGGAATCTCAGGAGCCATCTTCTTTTGAGATATTCTCTCATCTGGTAATTCATCTCCATCTAATCTTTCTGTCTGTCGAATCATACTTTCACTGAGAGCCATATATCTTTTTTCAGACAATTCATGCCATTCAAAAAGTTTTCGATAAGTCTGCATTTCAATTCCAAGAGCATGATACGTTAAAAATTTCTCAGTTTCTCTCTCGCTTTCTGCTAGAGTCTTTTGAAATCCCTCTAAATTTAGAATAGTATTTTTTTCCGTATCTTGGTACCTATTTTCTAAATATTCAAAAACATCTTGAGTGATATGTTTTTTTTCTAACATTTGCTTAAGTTCATGACGAACCATTTCACTGATAAGAATATCAATTTCAAATTTTTGAATTCTTTCGGAAATTGAGAAATCAACCAGCTTCCATTTTTTTAAAAGTAAGGGAATTGTTGTAGCGTTTAGCACAAAAGTACCAAAAATCACCCCAGCGGTCATAGCCTGCAATTGTTCTGCATACTTAAATTCCTGAGGAATCAAAAGCACAGCAGCAGCAGCTAATGCTCCACGCAAACCTCCCCAAATAGTGATTCCCTGATAGGATAAGGGGATTTTATTTTCAGAGCTTCGAAAAAGATTTGAGATAGAAAAACTTCCTAAAACCGAAATAGGCCGAGCAATCAAAATACAAACTCCCATAGCAACAAGCATCGAAAACCAGAATCGAGAAAAATCCACTTCTCCTAATTTCATCCCCAATAAAAGGAAAATTAAAGCATTTGCAATGAACCCCATAAACTCCCAAATCTCTGTAAAAAGATTCCGCGTTTCGACGTTTAGTTTTCGTTTTCCAAGATTTCCCATGATGATTCCAGCAGCCATTGTTGCCAATATTCCTGACGAATGAAACACTGCCTCCGCAAAAAGAAACGTCACATGTGCTAAAATCACACTCAGTGTTAATTGCACTCCTTTGGTACATGACTTGGCAATAGCATGAGAAAATATCCAACCAAAGAAAACCCCAACCATTAACCCCGATGTTAGCGAAAATAAAAAATGTCCAGACTCGGAAACAACTACTTGAGGACTAAATGTCAATACTCCTGTAAACACAACAGTCTTAAGTAAAAATTGAAATAAAACTAACGAAGTTCCATCATTAAGCAGACTTTCCCCATCGACAATAGTCGCTAATCTTTGAGGGACTCGCAATTCTTTAAAAACTGCTAAAACCGCTATGGGATCAGTAGCTGAAATAAAAGTCCCAAATAAAACACTCACTCCCCAAGGAAGATCTATCAGATAATGTAAAAGAGAAGCTGTAATACCAGTAGACAACAGAAGTCCAAATATTGCAAGAAAGGCAACTTCACCAAAAACATTACGAAATTGTCGAAAATTTAGATGAAAAGCTGACTCAAAAATTAAAGTAGGAAGAAAAACATAAAAAACAATTTCAGGAGAAAATGAAAAATATTCAAAGATTGTATGTTCAAAATTCCTTGCAACAAAAGAAAGGCCTATTCCTCCCAATAGCAAAGCTACTGTAAAAGACACCTTGGTTCGTTTGCTAATAGCATGTATGAGAGTTGCTAATGTCAGACACGTAAAAACTGCAATAGTACTGAGGAGAAATGTAGATTGGGGCTCAAACATGTAAGCAGATTCTATTTATAAAAAGAGCAAGAGTCAACACAGCTCATAATTATCGATTAACACACATAAATCGTTTCTTCAATAACAAACACTTGAATTTTCAAAAAAAATCCTGTAAGGTCAAATCATACTAAACACTCTGCACACATGGCCAGTCCACAGGAAACCAGAGACTTTTTCATTGCCGTTTTTATCATAGGGCTTGGAGCCTTTGGATTCTGGATTTTTGGAGAGAGTTCGAGTTTAAATGCCCCACAAACAAAAGAAGAAAAAATCGAAGCAAAAAAGTCATCTCAAAAAATTCTCTGTTCCATTGAGGGAGAATTAAGCGGATATGCTAAATGTGGAAAAGGAGGTGAAATTGTACACGTATTTGCCGATAAAAAGAAAACAGAAAAACTATTTACTATTGAAACTCAAAAACTTCTTGATGACTGTGACAACAAAGAATGTAACGACATCGAAATTCTGGACGAACAAAAAACTTACACAGCAGAACAAACCCCAAAAAATGTTTCTGTATTTGTTCCAAACTATTTAACCGAAAAAAAACTCATAGAATTCATCAGAAAAGGCTTTGACACAGGATCTCCAAAACCTGGAGACGAAATCCGAGTTCATTATTTATCAGGACGTGGCAATTCATTTATTGCTGAGTTTGATTTTGTAGGCATAAAAGCAGACGTAATAAATTTTCACCGTGGAAAAAATAAAGTGATTCGTTTATTTGCAGCAGAAAAAAAACAAACTAATGACCGGGACTTTTTTGATGAAGAAAAGATTCTTTTTTATTCAGCAAATGATTTTGAAAAAAAACTCAGCAAATTCATGAATAAAATTAAGAAACCAGAAACAGCAAGTTTAATGAGCTTCACTGGACTCATACATGAAATAACAAAACTCCCTCAAAACGATAAAAAACAAGTTCTTATTTTTGCACTGGATGATGCTGTAACATTCCCAAAAGCAAGATCCTACGCATTTAACCCTACAGGATATAGTTGGTTCTATGCTTACCAAAGAGACTACAATAAAGATCTCGAAAGAGAAAATGAATTTTGTCGAACACGATCAGAAACTCAGTGTGAAATCAAACGTCCCTGGAAAGAATCTTTTGCTCAATATTATATGAGACAAATCGGAACCAATTTAGTTCCTGATTTTTCAGTAAAATACCCAAAAAACAAAATCAAAGTCCTGCTTCTAATGCCAGAAATATCTGATAAAACATACTTTCAAATAGAAAAAGAACGAACAATTCAAGAACTAGAAAAAGTGGTGGAAGAGAGATTGATAAAATAAATTACAACCTTTGCTTAATTTCCATGAAGTCAATTGCTGAATAGTTACAAAAATACTAATAAATAATGGAACAAATCATCTTATCGGCAGTCGCAGGAGCTGGAGCAATAAGCTATTTGATCTTTAAACTCAAATATAAAAACCGCTCATTTCTTTATGGACTTCGACATGGTCAAAGATTTTTAGATCAACATGGATCTCGTATCTGGAATGATTTGGAAAGAACAGGAGATTATATTACCAAATTAAAAGTATTTACTGCTCGAATTTGTGAAACAGCTGCATCAGAAAAAATCCACACAATTGATCAAAAAATTAAGACACTTGAAACAGAAAAAGTAAAACTAGAACAACAGAAACACGAATCCGAAATACAATTAAGAGATCTAAATGGTCTCTTTCAGGGAGCTTGTGTTCGTTTTACTGATAAATGGAAACAGATATTAAAAGGACATGAAACAAAACTCGAAAAAATATTAAACCAATTACAAAAAACCGAAGGAATTGCTGCCGCGAAAGAAAATGTAAAACCCATTATTAGTCTCTTGGAAAATGAACTCAACGCAAAAACAGCTCAATCTGACGAAAGAGTAAGAGAAATTGAAAAAAATATACTTGAACTAGAAAAAGAAATAATCCCATTGCAAAAACAAAATGCAGATACACGAAATGGAGTATATGAAGCAAAAGCATTATTTGCTGCACAACATTTGAAAACAACATGGAAAAATATAGTAGATGCCGCAGAAGAAAGTCTATGGAGCATTTTAAAATATTTCCAACTTTTAGTAGTGTTAATGCTTTTAGTAGTAGATCTTGTTATTCCTTTTGAATACTTTCATCAGTA
>CAZQFO010000042.1:0-13295 GCA_964592695.1 uncultured Candidatus Peribacteria bacterium | reverse complement strand
GCACGAGCGAAATCTCGGAAAAAGCGCCATTGATGCCGAAGATCATACTTGATTTACAACTCTTTCTTTTTGAGGCATCTATTGCACATAGTTAACGTTGAACAGCCCTACCCTTCACTTGAAAAATTAATCTTTTTTAAAAAAATTCATCACCCCTGATACAGATTTATGTATTGCCATTAATACTTTTAGAGGCTTCTCAATGTATTCAGTAAAAATATCAATCAAAGCATTAGCTTTGGATAAAATACGTGTAATCAATATAAGAGGTCGAACGGAAAATGCCACCAAAACAATAAAACCAAACCCAAAACAGAGCTGCATTATAGCGGTTGCGTTTTCTACTAAATAATTCATGTCTACACATTATACACTATAATTATAAACAATTCCAGCAAATAAGGTGGACACACATCAGAATTATTACAAATAGACATAAAAAATAATAACTGCCAATTTAATGGGGAATGGAGATTTTTTTGCATTCTTGCACATTATATGGTAAAATAAGCCGATATAAATAAAAATGAACACTAATACCTTTCGTAAACGAATCCAAAACACCGCACTTTTATCAGAAGAGCGAAAGGCACATTTTTTGTCACGTGCAGAATTTTATTCCCCAGAGATTCGAGCAAATATGATAAAAACTCTGCTTCAGCACGAAAAAGACTTTATTGAAAAAGAGGTAATCGTTATTCAACAAAAAAGAAGTGATGAATTGCACAAACAAAAAGAAGAGCAAGAGGCTTTTCATGAAGCAGAAATTCAAAAGGCAGAGGCTGAATTATTAAAAGATTTGGAAACACTAGAACAAGAAGAAAAAATTGAAAAAGAAACAAAGTCTATTCAAGAAATCGAGAAACAAGAACCAAAGAAATCAGGTTCTCCGTTTTTATGGATTATTTTTATAACAATTCTGGTCTTTTTGGTGTGGAAATTTGAGTTATATTCGAAGATATTGCCTTCACAATCAACAGAAAGAAATGAACAAACTGGACATCAAGATTCCTCAAAAAAAATCACAAAATCCAAACCTAAAATAAAAAGAATAATTCCAGCAGTGGATTAATTAAAATGCCTGAAATAGCACACAGTAACGAAAACAGAGAACTTTCTGAAGCCGAAAAAAAGGCTCAGGAAGAAAAGCGTCTGGATAAACAACAAGAAAAAGGTAGAGAAGTCGGAAAAGAAGCTCCACCAGCAGACTTGAGAGAGGCGCAAAACGAAACAGCAGATGCACTCAGCAAGGCCGCAGGAGAAATCCCAGCACCACATATAAACGCTGTTAAATCCAAACCAGAATCATCAGAAAAAAAAGGAGAAACAACAATAGAATCAACAGAAAACACACTAGAAAATAATAAAGAGAAACAAAAACCGAATTTTGAATCAAAAAAAGCGATGAGTTTAACGACCCCAAATAATCCTGATAAACTAGAAGCAGGAATGCAATCAAAAGGAGCTAGTGTCGATAAAATTAAAAAAGTAAAAGAAGGACTAAAAAAACTAATTGGAGCCGATAAAAACGGAAACATAATGCAAAAATTTGCAGATGGATTTGTAGATGGAGCGTTTGATCTGGTAGAAAAAATAGCAAATGCTATAGAAAACCCAATGAAAGCATTAAAACAGGTAGCTGCAAATTTCAAGAAAAACTTTTCTTCTGTTAAAAACGCTGCAAAAATGCTTATAGGACACTTTGGAGGAAGTGTATATAGTGCAGTAAAGGCCATTAAAGACGGCGCTTACGAAGTTGGAAAATTTGTCAGTACAGAGATAGTTGGTCGAATTACAGGAAAACTTGGAGATTTTCTGAAAAAAAGAAGACCCTCTCGTAGTAGACCATCAGGAGATAGACCTTCTCGAAATGCACCTACAGGAAATAGACCTACAACAAGAGACAACAGAGAATCAGAATCCTTTTCCACAGCTCAATCAATGAGCCAAAAAGTTTCAGACACCTCCCAAGGAATCATCGAATCAGCAGCATCAGGTAGTGGGGAGGAACCTAAGGAAGAAGATAATAGTCAAAGAAATGAATAATAAAACAAAAAAATTTGCATTTACATTTCTATTGATGTATAATGATACAATTAAAAAACATTCCCAATGAATACACAAGAATTCATAAAACGAATCCAAAACACATACCTACTAGACGAAAATGAAAAAGCACGATATCTGGGAAGAGCCGAATCATATACTCCAGAAAAAAGATTAAGATTGATACAAATAATTGAAAAGCACGAAAACAATCTAAAACAAAAAGCAGAATCAAACAAAGCAAATGCCAGACAAAAACAACAAGAATTAATCAGAAAAATAAAAGAAGAAGCAGAAATCCTTCATCAAAGAGAAATTGAAGAAGCAGAAAGACAACTAGAAGAAGATCTTAAGAACCTAAAATAATACTTATTAAAATCTAATTAAATAAAATGAAAAATTTCAACTATCACTATTTCCAAAAAGCAACAAACACATTTGTATTTCGTAACAGTCCAGAACGGAGTGCTGATGTTCCAGAAGAAAATAAGGATCAGACAAATAAACCACCTGAAGTAAGTCCGAAAGATTTAGAGGATGCTAAAGAAGCAACGAAAAAAGAATTAAGGGACGCAGAACAATCTCCCAACATAAAAGAAGTACGTACAGACAAACCAGACCAAAAACCAGAAACCAAGCCAACACAAAAAGAAAAATCTGAAGCTATGTCAAAAGGAAGCGAAAGATTAGGAGGGGAAGCGAAAACGGCAATAAACGGAGCAATCCATAAATTTAAAGTAAGTTTACAAAAGGATCAGGATGGATGGAGAGGCGAAGAAGAAAAAGATCAAAAATTAGAACAAAAAGCAGAAGCGAGTAGACATATGATGATAAAACAAATTGATCAAACTGGAAAAGCTGCTTATAAAAAAGCAATTTCCAAATACCCAGAAGCATCAAAACCAATCAGTAAGCAGATTAATGAAGATCTAAAAAGTGCAGTAGAGCTATCAAGTATAGTGATTACACGCATTGCAAAAAAAGCTGGAAATATGTCACATGAGGAAATGGGAAATGCTTTAGACTCAGAACAAAAGAGGTTTTATAGAAATATGGATTCAGACAGATTAGCACTAAGAGCAAAAGAAAATGCACAAGGATATCGTCCTCAAAGCGATTTCGGATAATTGGTCTGAATTATCTCCATGAGAGTTTCCACTCTTAATTTCATTGTCATTTAATCAACAATGATATAAAATCACGGAGTGAAAAAAATACAAAAAAATACAAAATCTATTTTTACAACAATCTTGTTTACTACAGGATTGCTTTTTTCACATTTTCAAACCACTCAATCTTATTGGGAACCAGAACAAAGAGAAGCATTCCCTGACATGGTTCAAAAAGAACTATGCCATTCATCACTAAAATACAATTTGGATGAAAAATACGAAGACGCTCGAGATAAATACCATAACCGAATAAATTGCATATTTAATAACGCCATGGCAACCAGTACAAACGATATGAATAACAGCTTCACACTAGAGTGGGCCAAAATCCCAAAATACCCAAAATATGAATATATCGACGAAAACCAAACCTGCACCATAGCCGATATTCGAGCTCAACAAAAAAAAAACGGATACAAAACCCTGTGTCCCACAAAAGGTGACAATCCAACCATAGATAAACCATACTCTTCATGTTCTGCCACAGAGACCGTAATGAACGAATTTTGTGCTTATCAAGAATATCTAGAATGGAAAAAACGAGATGACACCTCATTATTAAATGAGTTCTATGAAAGCGGAGAAACTCGTGTTCCTCTAAATGTAAATGTTGGCAAAAGAGAAAATCTGACAAACAGACGGTTTCAAAACGAAATTAATAGATCAAAAAAAGCCCTTAACGAAATGACCTCCCAATATCAAGATTGGGAACAACAATACCGCATGCATCAGTGGCTTGATACCATATTGACAGCTCTCAAAAAAACACGAGATCTGACATCTGAGCTTAGACGAGCCATCTACTACAAATGGCCAGACAAATTTAATTATTCTGCATCAGAATTATGCGACCAATAAACAAAATACCAACCGCTCTATCCAAAAAAATAAAGACATTTTTCTCTGAAGAAAACTGTCTAATAACAAATAATCTGATTTTAGCTTTTTTATTACCTACAACTATTTACTCAAATACAGTACACGCCAAACTAGCTGATGCACAAGACCAATATCTCAACACATACGAAAGCACACAAAAAATGACAGATACCCAAGAATCAGAAGTCTGCAAAAGAGTACTAGAATGGCCTGTTTACGATAACGTCGACATGGTAAAACTGAGTGAACCAGCAGAAAAATGTCACGAAATGAATTCCTCAAATTCTGGAACTTCAGAAAAACCAGTAGGAATTTATGCTGATTATTTCAGTTGCGATGACATATTTGCCCTGGAAAAAGGGGAGGGGAGACCTTCTTTTGCAAAAACCCTATGTGGAACACAAGCTACCTTTGATAAATGGGTAGGAAAAATACAAAAAGCCACCAAAGCAGAACGAGAACTACAATGGTTTGAAGATGATACAAAAAAGAAACTAACCCAAATGAGTAAACAGTCTGATCGAACACTCTCAAATGCTCCTTATGATTTATTAAATGATCTGGACGAAATTGATGAAGTTTATTTTGGAGAAAGACATACACGTCCAAAACCAAGTTTTAGTTTTAAAAAATTAGTACTTCCTGATGTCAAAGGATCAGTTTTAGGCCTGATGAAAGAAGGAATGGAACTGGATTGGCAGGACGGATTTAATCAGGTCAATTTCGCAAAATTAACAGATGATTCTACTCACGTGACAATGGGAGGAACAACCACAAACCCAAATCTTTATTCGGAAAAAGATTGGAGTATTGCCAGCAATCTTGTTCGTATCAAACAAGCTCTGGCTGATGGAACAGATGCAGGAACAGCACCTCTTTCTGGAATATCTCAAATAGCAGAATGCAACACTACCAGAATAATTCAACCAAGCAATTGTGCTCCACAAATTGGAAAATTATTTCCCGATGCAGGAGATATTCTCAGTTTCAAAACCCAAAAAGGACCATACCCAAAATCCGATCCTGAAGTCTATGAAAATGTATATGAAAACATAGGAGAAGAGTTTATGGGCGAAGAAGAAAAAGTATTTTCTGAAACATCCTGCCAAAACCAGATCACTGAAGATGCTAAAAAATATGACGTACCAATGGAATATGCCAGATTTGCAATTGATGAATGCAATGTCATCAAGAATGAAAAATGGGAAGAACAAACCGGATCCATAAATAAAGACTCAACCATGCAGACTGAAAAAAAATATTTTCAGCAGATTTTAAAATCAATAAACCAATGGAATTACGACCTATCCGCCTGGTATTATCAGATGGTAATGCTAAAAAACGAATTTCGAAAACTTGCTGAAAAATTCAAATGTTTGTAGTTAAAATATGTATCCATGATTAAATATCAATTCCAAAAACGATCCCAACCATTCCTTAAAATAATCACAAGAACATGTATAGCTCTGCTCTTCTGTAATATTGCTTTTGCTGAAGCGCCAAAATGCCAACCTCCAAAGGAACTTAAATCATTACTAAAAACGGCTACTAATGATTTTAATAATCTTAAAAAAATATACACAAAGGAAAAATCTAAATGTTCTAATACTCCGGACTTTAAACCAAATAACGGAACTATCCCCATAATAGATTATACACCACGGTTTAAATTATATCATTTTTTATCTCCCAAAGGACGGATAGTAGATATGCAAATGAATCAATTCCCTGCAAACTACAAAAACACCTACAAAGATTATCAGGAAAAACTCACAAAAATTGATGAATTATATAAGCAAACAGATATTGCTGCATTTCGCAAATGTTTGTCAAAACCCTATTATGCCGAAATGGAGAGAGTGGCTAAATTTCACCAAAATATAGTTTCTCATACAATGCCAAGTTCTTTTAGAGATTCTCCTGATAACCTGAAAGGTTCAAAATCAGTCGAATTTCCATCAGTCGAACATCGTGAAATCTCAAAAAAACTTGAGACAGAACTAAATGAGCAAAATAAAAAAATCTGTAAAGATAAAGAAACGGAAAAAAACGCAGATTTGATTAACATCGAAAAAAAAATAAAAAAAACGCTCAAAAAACAGGAAAAAGCAGACCAGAAGCTAATTGCTCATAATCCAGAAATGCTTCCAAAACAAGGAGATATGTCTCCCGAATTTAAGAGAGCATCAGGAGGACGATCAGATGAAAAAAACAGTGGAAATAAGAGAAGTAATAAATTTGAAGTAGAAACCGCCCCTTCTGCAGAAACTCCCGCTCCTACAAAATTCACAAAAGATCCAATGGCCTGGTTAAAAAGCAAGGTCTCATTATTTGAAAATATTGATGAAACAGCTCAAACTAGAGATTTTTTTCATAATCGACAAAAAGAGACCGAGTTTAAAGCTCGTCATGAAAAATGGAAAAACGAAAGAAATTTTTTAATTAATAGATCAAAAGAAATTTCAGGAGCAAGAACCGATGGATTTGATAAAAAAATGAAATATTCATACGAAACGATTTTAAAAATAAATGATCAATTGGAACAGATGGTCTGGTACAAAGATGTTATTTGTTTAACTCAGGGAGCATGGACAGGGTGCGATAAAGCCGGATATCCATACGCAGATAAATAAAATCAAACAATGCATGGCTCCACAATTTCCCCACTAATTGCCGCATTTGCAGCCATTATCGGAGACATTAGATGTGTAAAACTCCCAGGTCCTTGTCGTCCCACAAAGTTTCTATTTGAAGTAGACGCTGCTCTCTTTCCCTCTGGAACCAGATCTCCATTCATAGCTAAGCACATTGAACACCCCGGCATTCGAAATTCACATCCCGCATCAATAAATACCTTATCCAAACCTTCTTTCTCACATTGATCTTTTACTGCCTCAGAACCAGGGACAATCAGACATCGAATATTCGGGGCCACAGATTTCCCCATTAACACTTGTGCCGCCTCACGAAAATCTTCCATTCTTCCATTTGTACAACTTCCGATAAAAACCACATCCACAGAAGTTCCTGCGATAGGTTCTCCTGGATTCAATTGAACATACTCATAAGCTTTTTCAGCAGATAAACGTTTTGCCGGATCCTCAATATCTTTAGGGTGGGGGAGTGCTTGATCTATCTGAATCGACTGTTCAGGATTTGTTCCCCAGGTTACAAATGGCTTCATTCCATTCATATCGACCACAATCTCGGTATCATAATAATCATCAGAATCCGAAGCTAATTTCTTCCAACTCTCAACCACTTCATCATAATTTTCAGGTGCATACTTTCGATCTCGTAAATATTCAAAAGTAGTAGCATCTGGTGAAATAACTCCTGATTTTGCACCACATTCAATTGCCATATTACAGATCGTCATCCGGCTCTCCATGCTCAAATCTCGAATATAATCACCACAAAACTCGATAGCATGTCCTGTTCCTCCCTGAATTCCAATTTGGTTTATAAGTGCAAGAATAGCATCTTTTGGAGTAAAATATGATGTAGGAGCCCCTTCAAAAGAAACCTTCATAGTTTTTGGTTTGTCCAAAAGCAAACATTGGGAAACCATCACATGCGATATCTGAGTAGTCCCAATCCCAAATGCTAATGCTCCAAATGCTCCATGTGTAGACGTATGAGAATCCCCACACACAATAGTCCTACCAGGATGAGTAAGTCCAAGCTCTGGTATAGTTACATGAACGACTCCTTGCATTCCACTTCCCGCATCTAATAAATTAACACCAAAGTCATGACAATTTTGTCTCATTTTTGCTACTTGTGCTTTCCCTCGTCCATCGGGATATGCTTCTCGATTGGGATCTGTAGGAATTGAATGATCTATAGTGGCAAAAGTACGTGAAGGATCAAAAAGTTTTAATCCTTTCTCTCGCATAATTTCAAATGCTTGAGGACTTGTTACTTCATGAAGCAACTGCAAATCTATAAAAAAGACATCCGGAGCTCCCGATTCACTACATACTACATGCTGACTCCAGATTTTGTCGATGATGTTCATTGAAAAAAATTATTAGAAGGCGATAGTCCATAATTTCGCCAAATACAAACGATCTAGTTTTTTAAAAAATACTGATTGCGTAAAAAAAACCAAATCAGAAAAGAAAATAAAAAGCGTACATCATTGACACTTGGAATTAAAAAATTACCAGAGGTGATATGTACGCTTTTTCGTTACTCGTGATTAAATAGATTTTTATTGAGTGTGGAGGGAGAGAGACTTCCTCACATACAAAATTAAATCAAGCACGAGACGTTTGATAGTAGTAAATAAATTTATCACTATCTGTCTCACCCTACTTCCGAAACGAAATAACATTTAAGTTAGACGCTTAAGGCTTCCATTTTTTTTGTTTTTGATTTTGTTAAATATTTAAGGTTTTGTTTTAAATATTTATTTTCAAGGAAATGACTCCTTGTCTTTCTCTCTCGTAGATATCCTGAAAAATCAAGATAATGGCGGAAGAGGAAGGCAGGGAGAGGAAATATGTTTAATTCTTATTAAACAGATATCTTCTCCCTGCAACTAGATGAGACGTTTTTTAAAAGAACAAACCATTATAACACAGCTTGATTCATAAATCAAGCAAATTCCGACCTTTTTTTTAACCCTATAATTACTCTGATTCAAAAAATAGCTCAAGCCCCCCTTCTGCATTAGCATGATAGAAGTGTCTTTTTTCTACATCCCAATAAAAAGTCCCAGGAATCCCGGTATTACTCTCCAAAATCTGATCAATCTCCACAGACGTCAAAACAGTATAAGATGTATCAGGAATATCTCCCAAACTACCATCAGAATTACCTACTTTAAATGCCTTGGCTTCTTCATTCCAATAATACACACCAGATAGAGCCGTCTTTGCCTGATCTAATAAAATCATATCTGATGTCTGTACCATAGTTACTTCCGCATCCGGAACAACCGTATCTTCCGATACAAAAAATTCTACATTTCTCACAAAGTTTACTATAGATTTTTCAACCGTATTTGGTTCCACTGTCATTTCACCACTCTTTACATCGACGTTATATGTATGCCCAAAAAGCACGGATATTTTTCGAGTCTTTTTCTCATTATTAACACGACTATGAAACCTATAAGTTGAGTTTTCTGTAGTCTGAAATGAATAAGATCCATGTTTTACACTAGTCCAGTTAGTTATCCCCTGAACCTTGATATCTCCTTCATTCATAGGAAGAAGTGAACCACTACTTAATCTCCACATATTATTTATATCTACTTCTACCGGATTAAAAACAAACTCTACACGAGTCTGATCATCAAAAGAATCCACTATCTCCACACGCCCTGTTTTCATATCCAATCTATGAACCTTTTTATCCTGAATTGTAATATTCTTTTTTCGAGCCAGCCCACTCCATTTTGCATGAACGACTCGTTTCCCCCCTTCTGCTATAACAAAAAGAAGGGGATTCGTTGATAACGAAGGAACCCAATTCGTTATGTTATTTACTTTATTTTCTCCCGCCTCCAAAGAGATATATGTATTATTGAGTCCTTTCTTTACATTAAATACCTCTACTTCTACCGGATTAAAAACTATTTCAACACGAGCTGTCCCCAAGTCTGTATCTACTGGAGTTAATAACTCTCCAGTACTAGCCAAAAATCTATATATTTTTCCATCTTCAACTTTAATTTTTCTTTGTTTTGTCAGGAATCCCCACCGCCCAAAATAAACATTTTTAGCCCCATCTGGAATCGTAAAACTAAATGGACCTTCCAGTGTATTTATCCAATCAGAAACCTTTGCAACCTTTACCTCCCCTCCCATCAATTCACTATAACTCCCATCAGTATTTTTCTTCACATTTGATACTGATACAAGCAAAGGATTAAAAACAAACTCAACCCGAGTTATTCCGCTATTTGACACAAAAGAATTAAGCAAACCCGTTTTCACATTTATCTGATAGATATATCCTTCATTAATAGTAATTTTTTTGTTCCTAGAATTTGATCCCCAGGATCCAAAGAATTTCAAAGTCCCTCCATCAACAAAAGAAAATGAATAATGATCATTTGAAACATCAGATCTCGTAACAATTTTACTTACCGTTATTAATCCATCACGAAGCCTAGAAAATCCTCCATTTCCATCAGGTTTCATATTATCCACCTGCACAAAAATCGGTTTATAAACAAACTCCACTCGTGATGAGACTCCAGGCATTGATATAATTTCCAATACTTTTGATTTGGCATCTATCCGATAAATATTTCCCGGTCGAATAGTTATTTTTTTACTTGCCATCAAAAAATTCCACTGTGAAAAAAATTTTCTCTTTGCTCCAGATGGCAAGATCACTTGATAAGGATTTTCTGTTACATTACGCCAATTAGTATGATTTTGAACCTTTATTTTACCTCCTATAATCGGAGAATAACTATTATCAGAATTTTTTTGAACATTTAGCACTGTTACCGACACAGGAGACCCCGCAGCATATGTATCAGGAGTAGTGAATAAACATAATATGCTTAATCCAAGCATAAATAGAAGTTTAAAAGATGATTTTGTCATATTTACTTATAATTTATTAATAAATTAATACACTATATCATATATTTACATATTTTGCAAATACATTTAATATATTTTTGACATCCACGTAAATAATTCTAAGATTTGAATAATCTTAATTTTAAATATAGCATGGAAACATCTAAAAAAATTGCTAAAATTCTCCTCGAAAAGAAAGCAGTGAAAATATCAACAGACCCACCATTTATTTGGACCAGTGGTATTAAATCCCCAATATATTGTGATAACCGACTGCTTATTTCTTACCCAAAAGAAAGAAGTATTATTATAGACGAGTTCAAAAATCTAATTACAGAAAATAATCTCAAATTTGATGTAATAGGCGGAACCGCTACTGCAGCTATCCCTTGGGCAGCATTTTTGGCCACAAAATTGAATGCTCCCATGATTTACATCCGCCCAAAACCAAAAGGACATGGAGCAGGAAAACAAGTGGAAGGAATAATGAATAAAGGAGACAGGGTGTTGATTGTTGAAGATTTAATTTCAACCGGTGGAAGTTCGATCAAATCAGCACAAGCTTGTGAACATGAATATGATGCAAGTATCGTGGGAACTATCGCCATCTTTACTTATGGATTTGAAAAAACGAAACAAGCATTTGCAGATGCAAAAATGCCAGCTTATACATTAACCAGTTTTGAATCACTTGTTGAAGTATTAGATATTTCAGATCAAGAAAAGGAATTGGTATTGAATTTTAGTAAGGACCCTGAAAAGTGGGCGCACTAAAGAAAAAAAAATGATTTTTTTCCTTTATTATTTTCATTTCATTATTACTTGTCACGTCGTAGTGCAACGAAGATGGTTCATTTTTTAATTCCGCGTAACGGTTATGTTCAATTTTCCCTGATGATACTCCATCGCCAACATCGGATTCCACATAGCACCCGTAGCAGACATCACGATGTCTGCACCACCATTTAACCGAGCTTCAACCCCCTCAACAGAAGTAATGCCTCCAACTCCACAAATAATAAAATCATAATTATCTTCATTCCGAATTCGAGCTAAATTCTCCGTAAATCGTTGCGAAATATCATGAATCCCATACCCACACAATCCACTCGTTAATCTATTCTTCCCTGTCAACGCTTGATTCCCATATTTGTCATACACTTTCATCGCAATAGTATTAATTCCGGATATTCCATTTATAAACGGCACATTCATGGCTACCATATCCTCTAGAATTTCCAAATTTATAAAATTGCCAACCTTAATCATTAATGGTGTATTCCCAATCTCCAGCCGTATTGCTTGTGATATCTCACTTGACAGATCCGGATCAGTAAAAATACTACCCTCTCCGCTACACACATTGGGACAAGAATAATTTGCTTCAATGATTCTCGCTCCAGCCTCTTTTGCCATTTTTGCACACCGAGCATAATCAGCCGGAAGACTTTTCCCTTCACCAGGAGTTCCCACTATGGAGACCACCATCACTTGTCCATCTGATAAATAACTATTAGCTTTTTCTACATCTCTCATCCACTCCTCCGGTTCCTTGGATGGCATTCCAAATGAGTTAGTGATGGTAACTTTCGAACTATCTTCCTGATCCTCAAAAACACCCACCACATCACTTCCTGCATCTTTCTCTTCAAACTGTTCTTCTTGAGGAATATAAATGCAATTCGGATTAGGATGACATTCTCGATAAACTGTACGCACAGTTTTATAAACAGGAATATCCCAACCGAGTTCGGCATAGAGCTTAATCCAGTTGGAATTTAACAATGGACCAGCTGGTACACCTAAAGGAGAGTTTAATTCGAAGTCAAAAAGATTAGTTTTTTTTGTAGATTCTGGTCGATCTGAAATAAGACCTTCAAATAATGGACCGTTTTCGTAGTTCCAGTCATAGGATTTGTGGATATTGTAAGTAGGTATCATAATTTAGCTTTATAATATTACATATAAGTTATTATATTATTCTTTTATTTTCAATAGAAAAGTATATTAAGAATATACGAATCGAAATCATTATGATCTTCTGCAAAAACCTCACTAAAACATTTGGAGCACAAACCCTTTTTAAAAATGCTGATTTCCAGCTGAATTCAGGAGAAAAAGTTGGCATTGTCGGCCGCAACGGATACGGAAAATCGACCCTTTTTCATATGATATTAAAAAAAGATGCTCCAGATGAAGGGGAAATATCTTACCCAGATAACTATCATATCGGATCCATGGATCAACATATTCAGTTTTCTAAAAAAAACATTGTAGATGAGGTGACGCAAGTCCTTACTGGAGATCAAATCCACGATACTTGGAAAGCTGAAAAACTTTTGTCTGGTCTTGGTTTTTCTAACAGTGATTTTACAAAATCTCCAAATGCATTTTCTGGAGGATTCCAAACCAGAATAAAACTAGCCCAACTTCTACTTTCTGAACCAGATCTCTTACTTTTGGACGAACCCACAAATTACCTTGATATCGTAAGTATCCGTTGGTTGGAATTTTTTTTGAAACAATGGAAAGGGGAGTTGTTATGTATTTCTCACGATCAGACATTTTTAGAAAACATAACTAATTTTACCGCAATAATCCATCGTCAAAAGTTTAAAAAAGTGAAAGGACCTCCAGCTAAATGTTATGA